>DATHFS010000190.1:0-4096 GCA_035317975.1 Cyclobacteriaceae bacterium
GCTATGCTTTCTTTGTCAAACAAACTTTGCCCTCCCGGGTTGTAGTCCAACTCAAAAACATTTTGATATTCATACCCCATTCCGGCAACGAAGTTAGAATACACTTTGCGCAGCAGTTGAGGATAAATGTCTACCTGTGAGATCGCATAATTTTCGAGGTTGGAGGAGGGTGTCGTGTTGCCAAGCCCCCAGAATTTATCCGGGAAACGGCTCACCGAGGCGATCGTGTGCAGAATGTATTTTTCAGAAGGAAAAAAAATATTGCCCTCGGCGGCAAAGACCAATTGTCTGCGAACCGTGAAAAAAGTAACCGCTTTGAAATTGGACGTGCGCGTGACAGAGTCGTGTTTGATTTTGAAGAAGTACGACCCGGCAAGGCCACCGCCCCATTTGTACTCCGGTGATTTAACGATCACTGGGAAAATCACATAGCGGCTCGGCCGGGCGGCAGGAATTTCTGCACTGGGAACCTCGAGGGGCACCTGGGCAGACGCTACGTTCTGAACAAGGAAGAAAAGACTGAAAAAAAGGTAGGTTCTCAAGTTACAAAAATAACCTACAATGATCACGCCGAATGATTTTGAGGATGAACGGCTTTATAACCGTTTGTGATGTTGATGGAGGACTGATTTTTGATAAAGAAAATAGTATTCCTTTATTACCCCATCGTTCTAAAAGAGGATTGCCAAACGCAGTCCTATCGTTTGATTATGTCCCGTACCCTGGCCTGACGTATAAACGTTGGTTGTCCCAACGCTGTATAAAAAGTGTAACTTTATTATCCCCGAATTTCCCGTCTCGATTTCAGGTCCGAATGAAAACTGGTAGGCTATATCTCTTTTGAAATAAGAAGAGGAAACATCGGTGACCATATCGGTGTCCCGGACGCTGGGCTCCACATCAACAAATACATCGCGGCTATGCAAATTTACCATCGGGACAACGGCGATGGACCCACCAAGCCGTACCCCTTTTATAATGTCCTTCGGGGTGCGAAGGAAAATCGAAACGGGAAACTCCAGCGTATTGAACCGCAATCGCTCGAGGTGAGTTGAATCAGGTCTAAGGACGCTTAACGGCAGGGTATTGTGATGCAGTACCCCGGCGCCGCGTTGCTGGTATCCTGCCCCGACACCGATCCCAATAAAGGAGAGGGGATGGTATTCGGCCGAGACCGAAAAACCAAGAGAGGGCTTAGAGAAATAATCTACCGGCAAAGAACTTCCCCGGATCGTAGACCAGCATTGCTGGTAGGCCACCCCCCATAATAATTTTTTTTCAAAACCGTTGCGTTCTTTTTTTTCGGTGGGCACCTGACCCATCACGGTGGAAACGATCACGAGTGTACAAAGGAGGAGCAGGATCGATCTCATGATTCCTTATTTTGCGTCGGAATGTAATGTTTAAAATGGGTCTTATTCAACTGCTTATAGATAGCGGGTAAGGTAGTAAGGGTGAGGATCGTCGCGGTGATCAGCCCGGAGATCACCACCACGGCAAGGGGGCGTTGCGTTTCAGACCCGATTCCCGTGGAGAGGGCTGCAGGAAGTAACCCCAGGCCAGCCATCAGGGCAGTCATCACGACGGGACGCACACGCGAGAGTGCTCCAAAATGGATCGCTTCGTCGAGGTGCATGCCCAGGGCAATGTTCTTGTTAAATACGGAAACAAGGATGACGCCATTCTGAACGCAAACCCCAAACAAGGCAATGAACCCGACGCCCGCCGAAATACTAAAGTTGATACCGGTAAAATAGAGCCCTAAAATTCCACCGATCAATGCGAAAGGAACGTTCATTAGTACGATCACCGCATACTTTGGTGAATTGAACATGAAGAATAGCCACATGAAAATGAGGGCAATGGAAATTGGAACAACGATCTTGAGTTGATTCGTGGCGCGCACCTGGTTTTCAAACTCGCCATTCCAGGTCATGGAATATCCTTTGTTCAGGCTGATCGCCTTTTGCACTTTATACTGTGCTTCCGCGATGGTGCTTCCCAGGTCGCGGCCGCGCACAGAAAACTTGATCGGGATAAATCGCAAATTGCCTTCGCGATAAACAAACGCAGGCCCGGTTTGTAACTTGATATCAGCAATCTCGCGGATGGGAATTTTAGTTCCATTCGTGCAGGGTACCAGGAGCTTCCCAATCTCTTTTTCGTTGACACGGAACTCAGGCGAAAAGCGCAGCCGGATATCAAATCGTCGCTCGCCCTCGTACAACGTGGTAGTTTTTTTACCCCCGATGGCCATTTCAATAATGTTGTTGGCCTCCAGAATATTCGCTCCATACCGCGCCAGTTTGATCCGGTCGATTTCCACCCGCAACTCCGGCTGGCCCAGGCTTTTGAATATCCCGAGATCTTCTACGCCAGGGACCGTCTGCATGATGCTGCTCACGCTATCGGCGATTTGTTCGAGCTTGTCAAAATTGTCTCCGAAGATCTTGATCGCCATTTCCCCTTTTACACCCGATACCGCTTCCTGGACGTTATCGGAAATCGGCTGTGAAAAGCCAAAAACGACCCCCGGGAACTCTCTCTCCAGCTTGCTTTGCATGTCGGCAATAATTTCCTCTTTCTTTAACCCGCGCGTCCATTGCTCTTTTCCAAACAGATCAACAAAGAACTCAACATTGAAAAAGCCGGTAGGGTCCGTTCCGTCATTCGGCCTACCGTTTTGGGAAATGACTCCCTTGACTTCAGGATACTTTTGAAAGATATGCCGCATGTTTTCCGACATGACGTTCGCCGTGGAAAACGCCACGCTCTGGGGCATGCTCGCACGCACGTAAATGGAACCTTCGTTGAGCTGGGGCAGAAATTCTGAACCTAACTGACTGCCTACCACCAGGCTCATGAGCAAGAGTGCGACAGAAATACCAATGCTAAGCCGGGGGTGCTGCAAGGACCAAAATACGGTAGGCCGGTACAGTCTTTCCATGATCCTGACCAGGGGATTATCTTTTTCGCGGACATTTTTACTCAAGAGCATTTTGCAAAGCAGGGGCACCAGGGTAAGGGTGAACATAAGCGCACCCAGGAGTGCAAATCCCATCGTATACGCCAGGGGCGAGAACATTTTGCCTTCTACTTTTTGAAATGCAAAAATGGGAATGAGCGCCGTGATGATAATGAGCTTCGAAAAAAAGATCGGCTTGCCCATTTCAATAGAAACTTTTTTCACGAAACCCATCTTGGAGATGAGGTTGAAGCGCTCGGGACCGAGCTCGCTTTGCTTGTGGGCCAGAAATACGAAAACGCCCTCTACCATGACGACGGCGCCGTCAATGATAATTCCAAAATCAATTGCACCGATGGAAAGAAGATTGGCCGACATACCCCGGATGCGCATGCAGATGAAGGCAAACAAGAGCGCCAGGGGGATGATGATCGCTACCATCAACGTGGCCCGCCAATCCAGCAAAAAGACGGAAAGGATGAACGTCACCAGCAGCATTCCGATAACCAGGTTCTCCATCACGGTGTGAGTCGTGAGGTCGACCAGCGTCGTCCGGTCGTAGAATACACTGATCTTTACTCCATCGGGTAAGACCCGTTCGTTCAGGTCATCGATGGTGACATTCAAATCTTTTAATACCTGACTCGGGTTTTCCCCTTTTCGCAGCAGTACAATTCCCTCCACCACATCCGGTTCGTCTCCACGCCCCACCTTGCCCAACCGCGGCTTAAACGATTCACTCACTTTGCCGATTTCTTTTACAAAAATGGGAGTACCATTAATGTTCTTGACAATCACATTTTCTATATCGCCGATGTCGTTAATCAATCCCAACCCCCGGACCAGGTAAGCCTGCGTTCCTTTTTCAATGACATCGCCGCCGACATTGCCATTATTGGACTGGATCGCATTAAAAACATCTTCGGCAGTAAATCCAAAGGCAGAAAGTTTGTTGGGGTCGACCGTGACTTCATAGGTTTTCACTTCGCCACCAAAGCTCACCACGTCGGCAATTCCTTGTACGGCCTTCAGTCGCTTGTCGATTACCCAATCCTGGATTTCCTTTAGCTCTCGTACGGTGTGGTCCGGGCTTTTCAAGGTGTACCGGTAAATTTCGCCCGTCGGGCCAGA
>DATHFS010000191.1:0-2477 GCA_035317975.1 Cyclobacteriaceae bacterium
TTCCCTTTCAGTTTCTGCCGTTTGATAGAGCATCAGGAGTCCGCGCTCCTGGTATCCAAAATCAAACGGCAACTCTTTTGAAAGTTCCTGGTATTGTGCTTTGCTGAGCAAACTGATTTCTTTGAGGACCGGAACTGATCGCTCAACATGCTCTTTCGTCGAACTTCGATAAAACAAATAACCCCACTTCAACAGGTCTCCGCTGAACCGGGGTCGTACAAAAAACGGGCTCTTGGGATTGAACATCCAGCGGATGCCTTTCGAAATCATCCCCGGGGCGGCCAAAGGGACGAAGTGACTGGGCACGATCATCCCGGCATTGCCAAACGAGCAACCGTCTTTCAGGTCGCCCTGGTCGATGATCGTGACCCGATGCCCGGACTTGTTTAAATAGTAGGCCGAACACAACCCGATGATACCGCCACCAATGATACCAACGTTCATTTCAAATTTAAGATTTAAAATTCAATGTTGTCCGGGGAAAGTTAGAAAAAATTACCAAAGAAAAAGGGAAGCGTTGGCTTCCCTTTTAGGTTATAGTCTATTTTTGAGTTACCACACAAAAAAATATACTATGCCCAAAAGTAGTTTTTTTACCGGACAGCCGGTACTCAATCAATTGCTTTCTTTAATCCCAGGTCCTCTTGTAAAGCAGTTGTCCAGGAAGTATAAATCTGACCGCTATTACAAGAGATTCAAGGCTTATGACCACCTGGTAAGCATGTTGTTCTGCGGTTTTCATCAGTGCAGTTCCTTGCGGGAGCTAATTACAGGCCTTCAGGCCAATGCTCATAGGCTTAATCACCTGGGTTTAAGATATACCCCTCGAAGGAGCACGCTGGCCGATGCTAATAAGCGACGTTCTGCAGCCTTTTTCGAAGCGCTCTTCCATGGTTTGTTTAAATTTCATTATGGGCATTTACCGGACAGCCTAAAGGGTTCTAAACTCCGTGACAAGCTATTTATCATCGATTCCACCACGATATCACTGTTTTGCGATGTGTTGAAGGGGGCTGGAACTTATAAGCTTAACGGGAAAAAGAAAGGTGGTTTAAAAGCACATGTACTTATGCGCGTCAAGGATCAGGTGCCCTCCTTCGTATACTTGAGTGCTGCGGCCCAAAGTGACCGGAATTTTATGTCAATGCTAGATTTACCTTCAGGATCGATCCTGATCATGGATAAAGCTTACGTCAGTTACAAAATCATGGACCGCTGGACAAAAAATAAAATTACATGGGTGACCCGCCTAAGCAATAATTTAAACTATGCTGTTACTGAGCAAAACCAAATCAGTGAATATCAATACCAGCAAGGGGTTCGAAGCGATGATGTTATCCTTTTAGGCAATCCTCAAACTCAAAAACGTAATCCATTGCAAAAAGCAAGGCTGGTTAGGTTTTATGACCAAACAAAAAGAAGGGAATTCGTCTTTCTGAGCAATAATCTTGAGTTTAGCCCCCTTACCATTGCAAGGATATATAAACAACGGTGGGACATTGAAACACTTTTTAGGCGTGTCAAACAGAATTTTCAATTCCACAACTTCTTGGGAGATAACGAGAATGCCATCAAAATTCAGATGTGGTGTACTCTGATTGCAGACCTGCTGATCAATATTGTAAAAGACCGAATTGAAAAGCTAAAACAACGTAACTGGTCCTTTGCTAACCTGGCAGGACTAATCCGCCAACACCTCACCACTTACATTGACCTTTTCAAATTCCTTCTTAATCCAGAAAAGGCAATTCTGGGTTATTCAAATGAAATATCACTCAATCAACTCAATCTATTTATAACCTGAGGGGGCTTTGTTTTCGATAAAAACGCATTTCTTTGTATCTCTGATCAAAAACAATAACTCTATAAAGTTTTAAAGATTCCCCGGTCAGCCTTGAATATAGAATTGCGAAATTTTTTGAGATACCAATATGTAAATGACATGCATTTTGTCTGAGAACGATTTTGAATGAGATGTTTGGACTTGAACCAATCCCGATAGCTATCGGGACTCTGATTAACAGTCAGATGCTCTAACCATCCCGATAGCTATCGGGATAAGGAGGAATTTGTATTTGCCCCAGATGCCCTAACCACCCCACAACGTCGGGGTAAGGAGGAATTTGGGGAGTGCAATATTAATGGATTGCGGCCGATTATTCAAAAGCCATAGAATTATTTCGTTCGACGGGTGTTGGCATGATTCTCATCCTGCCGGGTACTTCTTGAAAAGCTTTTCAATCATTTCTGGGTATTTAGCCAGGTTGAGGATATACGTTCTGCTCTTCATGCTTTTAATATGTGCCTCAATTTTTAATGCCTGCTGCTTTGAGGCGCAGGGGATTTTAAGAAAAACCTCCCATGGAATACCTTTTTATTGAGTTGAGGGACATTGTGAAATAAAAGCCTCTCATTCAGGTCGCTGGACTCCCCAATGTAGAATTGCGGGATTTTTTTAGATACCAATATGTAAACGA
>DATHFS010000192.1:0-3908 GCA_035317975.1 Cyclobacteriaceae bacterium
AAAAAAAAAGATGGACGTGAAGGCGGGAAGAAGGCCCAGGATAAAAACGAGCCGTCTTTTATTATCCAGGAGCAAGTAAGGGATGCAGGTCATGGCCAGGAAGAAAATCCGCAAGCTGTCGTAATCGGTGGCCTTGCCGGAGGGCAATATTTTCATTCCATAAATAGCCATGTACCAAAGGAAGACAATGGGCAGCAGGGAGAGATATAGGCGACTGAGCGTCGTCAGGAACAACCGGTTAAGCAATATCGTTACCAGAAACAGGGCTATGCCCATCGGGAAATTAAGAAGGGTCGCCTGGTCGATATTGTGCAGAATGAAAAGTCGCAAAATGAAAAGCAGCAGGAGGGAAGTGCATAGGATCAATGCAATAGAATTGCAAAGGACGATACCTCTTTTCTCCTGATAGGTGTCCGTCTTCTTCAGTCCGCTTTCAACAATTCCTTTTAATGAGATCATGAAGGTCAGGGGCTAGGAGGTCTTGGATTGACAAACTTGCATGGACTAATTTAGCCATTTGTGGAACGGATGACTAATTAAGTTTCAGAGCCTAAGGAGATGCGAGAAAATGAGGTGGGGGTTCCGATGGAAATGAATGTTGAAATCACAAATGAAAGTGCCTGCCCCGATTTTTTTTCGGGGTCATCCCCCACCTACGCGAAGCGCTTCGGTGGGCAGGCGGCCACGCACCCTTCATCAATGAAATGCTGCCAGGCGCATGAGCCGGGATCCCCGATTAATTACTGCATCTTTTCAATGGAATAAACCCCTTGCTTAGCATTCGTCGATCACAAGTGTTGCTTTCTATCCAAGTGACCTGCTACTTATTGGGATCCCGGCTCATGATAGTTCATCATTCCATAGAATACTACTGCGTTGCCGCCTGCCCACCGAAGCGCTTCGCGTAGGTGGGGGATGACAGTTTCATTTTATTCAGGCAATCCGTATTTGTTTATTTTGCAGTTCAATCTTAAAATTCACTTTCGCCTTTAGGGCGTTGAATACTTTCAAGACTGTTTCCACGGTAATATTGTGGGCGCTTTTCTCCAGCTTTGAGATTTGCGCCTTTTGAACTCCAACCAATTTCCCCAATTGTTCCTGCGTTAGATTTCGTTGGAGCCGGGTAGTACGAATCATCTCTCCGAGCAATTCCAGGTTTAACTCAAATTCATACTCATCTCTTTGCTTCGTTCCATGCTGACCAATCATTTCGTCCTTGATTTGATCGAGCGTGTAAGCTTTTAACTTTTTTACTCTAGCTTTCATTATTTTCTTAACCTATTGACAACATGGCAAAAGTACAAATAGTTTCCATATATGGAAACTATTTAAAATTATTCATTTTGTTGGTATTACTAATTTGCTTCCACTGCAAGCATGACGATAGCCGGTTAACTACGTGCCCTCCACCGGATTTCGTCCGATTTGTTGTTTTGGATAATCAGGGACGGAACATAATTGATTCTCCGGACACCACCCTATCGATAACGTACAACAAAAACGGGGTGGTGACTAAGGCTGAAATTCAGATCACTAAGTTTACTGATTCAAGCTATGACACTGCCAAATCCAAAAAGTACAGTGGAATGTGCATTCGCTCGATGGATATGAGTTTTGAGAGTGCTAAGGAGAATGTTAAGAATTTCTCATTGTCCATCAATGGCACCGCTTCGGGTATGATCTTCTATGATTGTCAACAAACAGTTCCCTTTGACGTGTCCCACAGTTGCTACTTTGAAAAGGCGTTCACGTTCAAAGGATATACCGTCGCAACTGATAATAGTGTGTTTCCGCCGGTCGGCGTCGTTCACCTTTAAGAATACTCAAATTCCATCTTCCAATTGAATGGAACTTGCGCCGAACCAATCTTAAGTCTTAATTTTAACTCCTAAATTGAACTAATTACTCTTACAAACCGCAATCCCCAACCGTCCTCCGGAATTAGATTTGGCAGTAGCCGTTCCAACATTTCCTGCCGCCAGGATAATGTCGCGCTCGGCACCCACATCTGAAAGATGTACTTTGATACAAGCATTGAGTTGGATCAGCTTCTGGTAGGTAACCGCGCTTTCGTCGGCAAGCTTATTCAGAATGGTCTCACTTTCACCGGTCTTTCCCATGACCGGACTCAATAACGCGGCCACAGCAGCCTGGGGTGTGCTGACATCTCCAAGATGAAGGTGTACCGGACTGGTGGTACCATCTGACGTGCCGGCCAACTTTACGGAAACGGTTACCGCTCCGTCCTTTCGTTCTTTAAATACAACCGTTCCGCTGATAGGGTATGACGACGCCGCCTGCAAGGCATAGGTTGTTTGATTCCCGGTAAATTCAGAGACCACTTCACTTTTCTGGCATGCGGCCAACAACACCAGTCCCATGACCAAACCCATCATCTTCTTCATATCCCTTATTTGTATACTATAAACTTAAAAAAAATTAAACAATGTTCATTGCCTTCGTTATTTGAACTTACCTTATCTTACAAAACCCATTATTTTGGCATGAATCTCGCACCTGTTGAACGAAAAACACCCCTTGTTTATTCTATGAAAGGCATTTTACTTCTTGCTGTCCTGATCGCCGGATGCAGCCCGTCCCTCACCAACTCATCCTCAAAGAAAAATGACCCCAATCTCAAACCGGCCTGGCTCAATTCCAAACCGGCTGAAGACACGTATTATATCGGTATTGGCCACAGTGCAAAAGACGGGGCTAACAATTACGTCCAGGAAGCCAAGAAAAGTGCTTTGGAGGATCTGGTGTCCGACATCAAAGTCAATATTTCATCCACTTCCGTACTGAGTCAAATCGATGCCAACAAGGAATTTCAGGAGAAGTACGAACAGATCATTCAAACCAAGGCGGCCGATGATATTGAGGAGTTTGAGCAAGTTGATTCCTGGCAGGATGATCGGAATTTTTGGGTGTACTACCGCTTGTCCAAGCAACGCTACAAAGAGATCAAGGACCAGCAAAAACGGAATGCCGTTACCCTGGCGCTGGACTTTTTTACCAAAGCAAAACAATCGGAACGAAGCAACGACCTGGTGCAGGCGCTGGGGTTTTACTTCCAGGGGTTCCGGGCGATTGAAAAATATCTGGCAGAGCCGATCCAGTTGGATTTCGAGGGTAAAACCATTCTCCTGACCAATGAGATTTATTCCAACATCCAACTGTTGCTGGATAAAATCCAAATTACAACCAACCCGGCCGAGATCATGGTTAACCGGCGGGTAGCGGAAAGCGGACAAACCGTAATAGCGAAAGCCGTCCTGAAAGAATCGCGTAAACCCATTGCTGCACTTCCCCTGGCTGCCTCCTTTGAGAAAGGCGCCGGCGTTGTTTTCCCCGATTACAAGACTGACGGCAACGGGCAATCAAAAATCCTGATCACCAAGATCAGCGCCCGGGACCTGGAGCAAACAGTGGGAGTGAAAGTGAACCTCCTTGCTTTTTCCGGTCAGGATTCCACCAACGTTTCATCCCTGGTGGCCCAAAAAATGGCCGTGCCGAGGGCCAACATCTTGCTGAAGGTGCAACGCCCCCTTGTCTATGTGACGTCCATCGAAAAGAACTTTGGCATTGATAAACCCAACCAGCAATTGACTAACAGGCTCAAGAATTTTATAACGAGTTCCGGTTTTGAACTCTCAAACGACAGGGCCAAGGCCGAGCTTTGGATGGACATCAATGCTGATGCTGAAAAAGGCGCCGTTTCCGGAAGTATTTATATCACCTACGTCACCGCCGTGATCCGTGTGGTGACGTTAAAAGACGGCAAAGAGATCTATGCCACCACCCTTGATCGCATCAAGGGCTATAGCCTGGACTTCGACCGGTCCAGCCAGGAAGCATATAATAAGAGCATGGAGGTTCTGGAAAAAGAAAGGATGCCTGAGTTGCTG
>DATHFS010000193.1:0-3131 GCA_035317975.1 Cyclobacteriaceae bacterium
ATTTACCTGGATCGGAGTGCTTACGTTATTGATTGCCTGCATCAATTATATGAATCTCTCCACTGCCCGGTCGGAAAAACGAGCAAAAGAAGTAGGGATTCGAAAAAGTATTGGATCTCATCGCAGCGAATTGGTGGTCCAGTTTCTTTTGGAATCCTTTTTTGTAACCGGTATCGCCTTCGCAATCGCGATCCTACTCGTAAAATTAAGTTTGCCAGCCTATGACTCGTTGGTTGGAAACCGACTCGATTTAGATTTCGGTTCGCCCGGATTCTGGCTGCTCGGCGCGGCCCTTATCGTCATCACCGGATTGGTCGCAGGGTGTTATCCCGCTTTTTATTTTTCTTCCTTTCTTCCTGTAAAAGTATTGAAAGGCAAAGTACAGATTGGCAAGAATACAATGCTTCCACGTAAGGTACTCGTGACAACACAATACGTTTTTGCCATCTTTCTTGTGATAGGCATGATTGTAATTTACCAGCAGATCCAGCACGTGAAAAGCAGGGCATTGGGCTATCAACAGGAGAATCTCCTCATGATCGCCTGTAACGAAGAAATAGAGAAGAACTATAGGGCAATGAAAAATGAATTGCTGAAGACTGCTGTGGTAGCCGGAGTGACGTTAACGGGACAGCCGATCGACCACGATGGGTGGAATGAGTTTGTCGAGTGGAATCGAAATGGGACTTACGAAAAGGCGATTTTTATCCGATGCATGGCGGAATACGACTATACGAAGACGTTGGGCATTAAAATTTTTGAAGGACGGGATTTTTCGGAAGAGATTACCAGCGATTCGACGGAGGTGTTGATGAATCAGACTGCCATTCGGCTGATGGGTTTCAAGGATCCCATTGGCCAAACGGTGAAGATCAGAGGTCGGGAGAGGACGATTGTGGGAGTGATCGAGGACGTCTTGATGGGCTCTCCGTTTGACCCGATCAAGCCCGCCTTCGTGGCCATGTTGGGCGATGCCCATCTTCATATTAACATCCGGTTGTCCAAAACAAGCGACTTGCCAGGAAGCTTGACCAAGGTAGAAGCCGTTTTCAAGAAATTCACTTCGGCCAATGAATTTGGGTACCAATTTGCCGATGAACGATTCGCTGATAAATTCAGGACGATTGAACTCATCGGTAAACTTGCTAACCTGTTTGCCTTCCTGGCGATTTTTCTGACCGGCCTCGGCGTCTTTGGCTTGGCAGCCTACACGGCCGAACAGCGTACCAAGGAAATGGCCATTCGCAAAGTGTTGGGGGCAACGGCCAGGAACTTGATCGTACTGGTTTCCAATTATTTTACCCGCATTGCCCTCTTTGCGGTGGTCATCGCCGCACCACTTTCCTGGTGGGCGCTGGATAAATATTTGGAGAATTACTCGTATCGAATTTCCATTCCCTGGTGGACCATACCGTTGACTTCGGTTGTGATCCTGTTGATCACGTTATTGATTGTTACGACGCAGGTGATGAAGGCGGCATTGGCTAATCCAGTGAATAGCTTGAAGGGGGAGTGAGTGAAGAATAAAAGTAGGCGGTCAATGAAAATTTTTAAACACACGGGACATCCAGATAACCTACTCGCTATGTACTCTATGTGCCTATGTTTCCATGTGTTACTATCACTTGACGTGAGCCGCATTATCTAAAATACGACTTTGGAATATTCTCCCACATATTATTCGACAAATGCCCGCTGAGTATTTCATAAATCAAATACAGCGGCCAAAATATATAGTGAATGAGCAGCAAAATGAGAGAATGATTGTAATACCAACTGATCATGAGGGTATAAATCCCCAGGATGAAATAAAGTATACTCCCGTCTCTTCTTTTCATGGTATTCGTTGTTAGTTATTGGCTTTGGATTTCGACTCGGGAAGGAATTTCTTCCTGCCGATCAGAATATCAGTGACTACACTGGACCCTTTGCTTGAGAAGTAAATCCCTTTTTGGAGGGAGGAAGTGAGGGTCCACTCTCCATTCTCTCCTTTCCACCCTTCCAAGGTAACGAGATTTCCCGACTTCCCATCCACCTGAATGACGGCATTGGCAGGTGATGGAGGTACGAACCCATCCACAAATTCCGTCAGGTATTTTGAAGCAAAGGATTGAATGACATGGTCGACTTTGGCAGGGTCCGCCTTTTCGTTGCCAATAAACCAGACCGAATCGCGTTTGCTCACCATAAAACCGGAGTCTGAATAGGTAAAAGATAATTTGATAATATCGTCTTTATTCAATTTCAAAAACGTTTTGTCACGCCATTCATTGAATGACGTATTAAAGGCCGGTTCCAAAAAACCATCGACAGTGTATACTTCGTTTTCATCACTCAGCCGCACGTAAGTATAAGAGCCGCCGTACATCCCGCCTCCGCCTTGCGTGAACCCTACTTTGCCCACATGAAAATCAGCGAGTTTTTTACCCTGGGCATAAGCCGTAACGTGCGTACTGGTTTCGCCGACTTTAAAATCTTCCCACTTTTCCTTCTTTCGGCTGGCCAAGCGCTGCGCCCGCAAATTCGCCATGACTCCAAGGATGTTTTTTACGACCGCCCGATCAGACGGTTCACTGCGACTCCCTTTGGTTACTTTCCAATTCCTGCCGTCGCGTGTGAGTCTCATTTCTTCCGTTTGGTCTTTGGAAGGAAGAATCCGCACTTCACTTACCGAAGTGGTATCCAGTGTTATGAGTTCTTTTCTGAGGTTGCTTTCCCGTGCCGGAGACCGGAAGAAACGGGAGGCCACAAAAATGACCACCAACCCTGCCAACCCGATCAATAGAATTTTAGTACTAAGCTTCTTCATAGTTTTCACTCATTCGTTTCAACCGCTTCATCCGGTTTTGTTGCATTCGCACCAACCCATACCCTATCGCCAGGAAGATCGGCAACAGGAAATTGGAGTATTTTAGAATTGCTTTGGTCGAATCCTGAAGCTGATCCAGGGGGCGGGAAGTAGCGCCTTTGGTTCGCAAGCTGATGAGCCCGGTATCATCCGATAGCCAGTCAATCGAATTGGACAATAAGTTAATGTTGTCGGCAGGTCTTCGTTGTTGCCGCTGTTGTGATCCGCTCACAGCAAAATCCCCGTCTCCAATCACCACCAGTTTTGATGGGGTGTCGCCAGA
>DATHFS010000194.1:0-6074 GCA_035317975.1 Cyclobacteriaceae bacterium
AAGGTTGCCAAGGACGGAGTAGCAATCATTCTCAACCGAAACAATTCCGACAGTGTTTTTCAATTCTCACAGCTTCAGTCCATCGTTGAAGGTAAAGTTTCGCAATGGAAACAAATCAACCCCGCCAGTACCCTTTCCAACATCGAGGTCGTTTTTGATCATCCTCAATCCGGGATCATTCGGTTTATAAACGACTCCGTTACGCGGGTGGAAAAACTGCCTGCCTATTTCTATGGGGTCAGCAGCAACGCCTCCGTAATTGACTATGTGTCGAAGAAACCAAATGCCATCGGGCTGATCGGCGCCTGCTGGATAAGTGACCATGATGATGCAACGGTCAACCGCTTTCTGAACACCATCCGGGTGGCCCGAATCGGCAGGGACGATAAGGCGGTTCAGCCCTACCAGGCTTACATCGACAATGGCCAGTATCCTCTTCGCCGGGATGTGTACATCATCAGCCGCGAATATCGAACAGGGCTTGGAACCGGATTTATTTCCTTTGTGGCGGGCGATAAGGGCCAGCGGATTGTGTTGAAATCGGGCATGGTTCCTGCTACTATGCCGATAAGGACCGTTCAGATCCATAGAAATCGGTAAAAATCAATTATTATTGTTGTTTAATTCGAGTGTATATGAGAAGAATGACTAGCCTAAGGCCCAATGGAATTATCCCAGGAGGGGCGCTTTCCTATTCCTTAACTTTGCTACTGACCTGTTTCGGCATGTTTGCACAGAGTCAGGTCCCTATTAATCCAATTGTTCCAAAAGCACTGTACCTGATTGAAACGGAGCAGATGAAGAAGGCACTGGCAGACCTGGAGCAAGCCATCGGCGCAAATCCAACGGATGCCGCATTGCACTATTACCTGGGATATGCCTTCCTGAAAGCGAATGAGCGCTCCAGGGCCCTTGCTGCATTCGAAAAGGGAATTCAGACGAACGATAAGGAGCTGCTTAATTACGCGGGGAAGGGCTGGGTAAGCCTGTTGGAAGGCAAAGTGGATGACGCCAGGCTCCAATTTGAAAAGGCAGGGGTTGCTAAATCCAGGAACGCCGAAGTTCTGAAAGCGGTTGCCGAAGCCTATCTGATCGATAATAAATATTCAGTTGATGCCATGACGGTACTCAACCGGGCTAAGTCGGCGGCCAGCTCCGACCCGGAGGTTCAACTATTGTTTGGGGATGCCTATCTGCTTCAGAATAACGGTGGTCTTTCGGTCACCAGCTACGAGCGGGCTGCAACGCTCCGGCCCACGATGGCAAAACCCTATTACAAAATCGGGCTTGTTTATGAACGCTCCAAAAACAATGAACTTGCTCTGGAGAATTTCACCAAAGCAACAACGATCGATCCCCGCTATACTTTAGCGTACAAGGAACTGGGTGAAGTGTATTACCTGATGAATAACGCAGAGAAGGCGTTGAAGGCCTATGAAATGTATCTTTCCCTCACCGAAAAACCGGAAGCCGGCCAATTGCAACTCGCCTTCATCCTGTCCCTCGGCAAAGACTATAAAAGGGCCAATGAAGTTTTTAAAAAGATTGCGGATGCCCCCGATGTAAAGGTGGTAACACTGCGCTTCTATGCCAATTCCCTGTACGAAGCCGGGGACTTTACAAAAAGCCGGGAAGTTTTTGAAAAATACTTTTCCAAAGCAAAGCCGGAAGACTTAGTAGCCAAGGATTTTGAAGATTATGGCAAGGCCTTATTGAAACTAAAGCAGGATTCTCTCGGTGTTATAGCGCTTCAAAAGAGTTTATCCATCAATCCGGAACAACAGGAAATTTTGCAACTGGTCGGCGATACGTATTTTAAAAACAAGAAATTCCCACAGGCGATCGAGGCGTACAAAAAATTGATGAGCAAGCGCAAAGACCCGAAGTCCCTGGATTTCTTTTCGATCGGTCGCTCTTATTACTTTAATAATCAATTTGTCGAGGCCGACTCTGCGTTTAGTAAGCTGATCAGCATGCAGCCCGAAATGACCGTGGGGTATATCTGGGAAGCCAATACAAAGGCGCAAATGGATCCTGAATCGGAACAAGGATTGGCCAAACCCTACTTTGAAAAAGTGCTTGAAAAAGGTTCGACCAACCCCGAAAAGAACAAGAAAGACCTGATCAACGCCTATAAGTATCTGGCGTACTATTCCTATCTGAAAAAAGATTACACGACAGCGAAAGCCAATTATGAAAAATGGCTGACCCTTGCACCCGGTGATAAAGACGCGCAAGACGCCCTGGATATCCTGAACAAGCCGGCGCCTCAACAACCGCAGCCAAAGAAATAGCATTTTTAATATGAACATCGTCCCGACTCGTCGGGACGATTTATTTTCTGCCGATGCTGTCCGGGCCGACGCGCCGGGAATGACAGCGCGTGCAAAAAATAATTGTTACCTTGCTTCGTTATACCCTCATGAACATGATTCTACAAATCACTGAAACCCCGTCAGAATTATCCATCGCTGCCCTGCTCATGAAAGGCGGGATCGTTATGGTTCCCATCGTACTCCTCTCCCTTGCTACCTTCTATCTTTTGATTGAGCGCTATCTCTATATTCGCTCGGCTACGAAAGGCAGAAAAGACCTGATGTCTCACATCACCCGGTTCTTGCACCATGGCGACATCAAATCGGCCAAGCTTTATGCCGACCAGGATTCCTCGGCTACAGGAAAAATCATTCTGAGCGGACTGGAACACGTTGGCAAGCCGATCAAGGAAATTGAAACGATGATGGAGTCGGCGACGAACATTGAAATTGCCGAAATGGAAAAAAACATGGGTTACCTCGGTATCATTGCCGGGATCGCTCCCATGCTGGGTTTCATCGGCACGATTTCGGGTATTATCCGTATTTTTTATAACATTTCTCTTTCCGATAACATCAGCATCGGGATCATTGCCGGCGGGTTATATGAGAAGATGATTACCAGCGGGTCCGGTCTGATCGTGGGGGTTATTGCTTACACCGCCTACCATTTTTTACAACAAAAGGTCAGCCGGTTTTCGTTGCGGATACAAAAAGATGTTTTCGAGTTCATGCGTTCCATCCTGAGCCCTGCGTCATGAAGCTGAAGCGTCAACATGCGTTCCGGGCTGAAGTAGCAACCTCTTCGCTCAACGACATCATGTTCTTTTTGCTCCTGTTTTTTTTGATCATTTCCACGGTAACCAATCCCAATGTGATCAAGGTCCTGCTGCCCAAATCGAAATCCGGCCAGACCCTGAACAAACAAAGTATTTCGCTTACGGTGACCTCAACGAAGCAGTATTTCATCAACCAGCACGAAGTCCCTTTTGCGAGACTCGAACAAGAACTATTAAAAGCATGTCAGGGGATCACCGAGCCAACCATCGTGCTTCATTTACCCAAGAACCTGACCATTCAGGACCTCGTCGATGTGATGCAGATTGGAGCCAAACATAAGGTGAAGATGGTGTTGGCGACCAGTACAAAGTAGAGAATTGTTTCCCGCAGGTTTACGAAGAATTGTTTCCCGCAGACCTGTCCGACGAAGCCTTAGCGTAGTCGGATCTCGCAGATTTACGCAGAGTTGTTTCCCGCAGATTACGCAGATTTACGCAGAGCGGACGCACGCTGGCGGGAACGAGAAAAACTTTACCAAAGTTCATGTATTTTTTTCTTCTGACATCCATGCGCCCTGACTTGGCTAAAACTTCGTCGGACACGTCTGCAGCTGAAAACCGGCGGCGATTCTGCGTAAATCTGCGGGATCTGCGGGAAACAAACTACTCCTTCCCCTTCGCTGTCTCTACTCGTACCCCAACAGACAAAATCCCCTGTAACGTGTCCAATCGCATAAACTGCTCCAATTCCAGTATGTATTTCCCAGACCGTTTGAATTCATACTCATTCAATAGTAAAAACCGGTGATCGAACACGTCGCCCAATCCACTGCGACCCTGCGGCTGGCCGGTCTTTTGATCGAACAGAAATTCGGAGACCAGTTTTCGTTGGAGTTCGGCGCCGGTGGAATCGCGAAGGGAATAGCGAACAAACAAACGGGCATACGGATAGTCAAGGGAGTTGCGGATGTGCCAATAGAGGTTATACTTATTGCCCGGGTCTTTGATGCGAAATTCAAAACGGGGTATGTCGGTCACATTCCAGGTACGCTCTTTAAAATCCTGGTTGTCCTCATACACCCGCCTTTCTTCTTCGCAGGCCAGGAGTAAAAAGACCAGAAAGGCCGAAAGGGCAAAAAACCTCATCAGTTATTCGGGCGATTTGGGTTGCGGTTATTCGGGTTACGGTTATTTGGGTTGCGGTTGTTCGGGTTGCGGTTGCCACGGTTGCGTCCGCTCTTCTTCTTTTTATTACCGGATTTATCCCTGAATTTCTTGTCGAGGCTCACCAGGTCGCTGTTCAACGAAGACGTGGATTCCTTTTCAGCAGCCACATTTTCCTCCAGGCTGGCCGGTTTCTTTCCCTCCCGGTTCAAGAGCAGGATTTCATTTACCCGATCTACGTTAAGAGGGTACCAGGTATTATCTTCCCGAAATCCAAACCACATGATTTTCCGGAAAATGTCGGTCTTTTGCAGGGTGGCTTCTCCCCTTTCGGTGAGCAACGGGCCCTCCACTTTTGGAATATCCTCCAGTGCCTCCATATAGGTCTCTAACTCATAATTTAAACAGCACTTCAACCGGCCGCACTGCCCCGAGAGTTTGCTCGGATTCAATGAAAGGTTTTGATAGCGCGCGGCACTGGTGGCCACATTTTTGAAATCCGTTAACCAGGTCGAGCAACATAATTCCCGGCCGCATACTCCTATGCCTCCCAGCCGTCCCGCTTCCTGGCGAAGGCTGATCTGGCGCATCTCCACGCGCACCTTGAATTCAGCAGCCAGGGCCTTGATCAACTCCCGGAAATCAACACGGTCTTCCGCCGAATAGAAAAACGTTGCTTTAACATTGTCCGATTGAAATTCGACATCCGATAGTTTCATGTCCAATTTAAATTGCCGGATGATCTCGCGTGAACGATACAGGCAGGGTAATTCCCGTTTTTTTACCTCTTCGTGTTTCTCCACATCCCGTTGGTGAGCAACCCGGTAAATTTTTTTGATCTCGTGGTCGTTGGCCACTTTTTTCTTTTGCATCTGTAAGCGCACGAGCTCGCCTTGCAACGATACATAACCCAGGTGATGACCGTTGGGGACTTCCACTACCACCGCATCCCCGGTCGTCAGGGGGAGCCTTTCTGTGTTTCGAAAGAAATCTTTGCGTCCGCCTTTAAAGCGCACTTCCACAATATCAAACTTGCTTTCGGCCGGCATATCCATATTGGAAAGCCAGTCAAACACGTTCATCTTATTGCATCCTCCCGTCTGACAGGCCCCGTTGTTTTGGCAACCGGCGACGGAGCCATTTTTTCCTGATCCACATGCACAACCCATAATCCCTAATATTGAAATGGAGCGGGGCAATTGAGCCTCAATCTCTCCAGTTTTGCAAATCCAGTCCTATATCCTTTCGGAAATATAACGTATCCCAGCCAATGCAGGAAATGCCCTCATAGGCATTTTTGGAAGCATCCTGTAAATTCGTTCCCCTCCCCGTCACGGCCAATACCCGGCCACCTGCTGTCAGCACCCTCCCCTCCGCACGCTTTGTACCGGCATGAAACACCAGGGCATCGGTGGCCGTGTCCAGTCCGGAAATGGTTTTTCCGGTTTGATATTCTCCCGGATAGCCATCCGAAACAAGGACCACCGTAACGGCACAAAAACGTTCCTGCTCGACTTTTATTTCCTTTACCTTGCCTTCCGCTGTTGCCACCAATAAATCGACCAGATCATTTTTGATCCTGGGCAGGATCACCTCGGTTTCCGGGTCGCCTAACCGCGCATTGTATTCAATCACGTAAGGTTCCCCCTTCACGTTGATCAGGCCCACGAAAATAAATCCTTTGTATGGAATGTTTTCTTTTTGCAACCCGGTGATGGTGGGCTTGATCACACGCTCCTCCACTTTTTTCATAAAGGCCGCGTTGGCAAACACTACCGGTGATACGGCCCCCATGCCCCCCGTATTCGGTCCGGTG
>DATHFS010000195.1:0-8748 GCA_035317975.1 Cyclobacteriaceae bacterium
TGTTGGGTTACCGCTCCAGGAAGTGTTCCTGGTGGAGGTCCAGGCCGGGCTTGCCGCGGGTTGGCCTCGAATTGTGCCAGGGTTAGTCCACCGGGCGTTTGGTAATAAAGATCGGTGTAGAAAATGGAGGCAGCCAGGGTGCTTTTTGAATTCAGAGCGAATCGAAGATCTGTATTAAATGCATCGCGTCTCATGCTTGTCTGCTCACGATAGCCGGTCGCTGTCTGGTGGGCATAGTTTACAGATGCGCGCACTTTCTCAGAACCGGTTAGAGCGCTAATCTGATAGCGCTGCAATCCATAACTCCCGCCCAGGGCGGAAACCTGAAGTTGATTGTGGTTACTCATCGGACTGCCTAACAGAACGACCCCGCCCGTCCCCGCTCCGTAAAGGCTGGCCCCGGGTCCTTTGATAATTTCTGCCGATGCTACCGAATTAAAATCTACCAGATTGATATAGGTGTTTCCCCCTCCATCGGTAAGGGGCAGTCCATTCCAATACATTTTCACATTCCTTACCCCAAACGGAGATCGTAGTGAACTCCCGCGAATGGCAAAGCGGTAACTCCCCGGAGAGCGTTCTTCCATGCGCACGCCGGGGATGGTGTTGACAGCCGGGAGAAGAGAGGTGTTGTTGAAGCGTTCCAGCGATTTTGTATCAACATAACCAATTGCTGCGGGTACCTCCATCAGCGGGCGGTCGTTGGCATAGGCATGCACAACCACCTCATTGAGGAGTTTGGCCGTGTCTTTCTTTAGCAGGAGGCTGTCCTGGGCATGGGCTGTCACCATGAAGAAAAACCCATTTGCCAATATGGAAAACCTGATCATCGTTCGCATGTTGAATCGAATTACGTTGGATTTCGTTTAGCCTACCGGGTATTCAAATCACAAGTTCAGACAAATTCCGCTATCACCCCTTCTATTTCATTTACTCCAGTAAAGAAATTTACCAGCTTCAACATCACGTTGTCAACCAACGTGTCAGGGCAGGACGCGCCGCTGGTAAGAACAATTTTTACAGGGCTTTTAGCTGGAATGAATGCTTGTGCTATCCGCATTTCCTTCCGGTGAATATCGAAGTGACGAATTTCATTCTTTGACAGGATCTCCTTATCGGAGTTGATAAAATAGGTCGGAAATTTGCTCTCACAGAGTTCAACAATATGGGATGTATTTGAACTATTGTATCCGCCAACAACAATTGCCATGTCGGCGTTGCTTTGCAGCAACTGATAGGTGGAATCCTGATTGTCGTTGGTGGCATAGCAGAGCGTATCACGGGTGTCGGCAAAATGATTTTTCAACTCCTCCACACCATAGGTTTGAATCATCAACTGGCGGAAATAATCGGCAATTCCCTGCGTTTCTGTGGCCAGCATGGTAGTTTGGTTCACCACACCGACCCTGCGAAGATCTTTTTCCACATCGAATCCCTGCGAAAATTTTCCTTGAAAATCCAGGTAAAAATCGCCTACGGATTCCTCTCTTTTCAGGTATGCTCCTAACCGGATCGCGTCCTCCATATCGCGTACAATCACCGACGGTCCATGGTGAGCGCTGTGTGAAAACGTAGCCCTGGTTTCCTCGTGCTTCGGTTTTCCATGAATAATGATCGTATAGTTCTCTATCCCCAGGCTCTCTGCGCGATTCCACACTTTCTCCACGAATGGACACGTGGTATTATATTTCTGCACTTCCACCCCCTTATCACGCAATACCTGTTCAATTTCAAGCGTCATGCCGAAAGCGGGAACGATCACAACATCGTCTTTAGCGATTTTCTCCCAGGGGATGAACTGGGTACCATCGGTATCCATGATGAACTTAATACCGCGACTTTCGAGGTCGTTGTTCACTTCCTGGTTGTGGATCATCTGGCTAAGGAGGTAAACATTTTTTCCCTCATTCTCTTCCAATGCCTTATAGCTGATCTCAATGGCATTTTCCACTCCATAGCAAAAGCCGAAATGCCGGGCCAGAACAAATTGGACGGGGCCAAAGTCGAGTACCGTTGGAGAAAAATCCTTTTTGCGCAAGTCTTTTATTCGTCGCGCTTCCTTGATCTTGCCCGTGATCGCGGAACGATAATAGACTGGTATATTAAATTTTTTGATGGCGCTGGCAATTATTGTCGTCACAAAGGTACCAATACTTCCGGGGTTATTAGCGCTTCGTGCTTGGCGCTTGATAGTTTGTACCAACATTTTAGGTGAAGCCTTTGGTCCGATGGGATGGGCAGATTTCCGTAGAATAAGTCTGCGTAAATCTGCGCGATCTGCGGGAAATAATCCTCTGGAAATAGCATTTGCAAATCAGCGCGATTTTGGGTTCAAGTTCGTTCCTTTGTAAAAAGGATTTTATGGATTGGATTCAGGTATTTTCATCGGCGGCCGAGGCTCGACTTCGGTTGGCTGAAAATAAACCACAATTGTTGATTGTTCATGGTAAACGGATTTGTTTAGTTCTACGGGAAGGCCGGTTCTATGCTATTCAGGATACCTGTACACACAGCAATGAATCCCTGAGCAAAGGAGCAATTAATTATTTAGGCGAAGTAATTTGCCCTGGCCATGGATATTGCTTCAGCCTAAAAACCGGGCGTGAATCCGCTGAACGATCGCGGGATCTGGACATCTATCCGGTCAAAGACGACGAGACTGGTTTTTATATTGGGATCTAACTTTAATTCCGATGCCCCGGCAATAGTTAACTTTACTGCGGCGTTTGACATGAAAACAACTCCCGTGCGTTTCCTTCTCTTGCTTGTTTTTCTTCTTTTATCCGCTCTTTGCGAAGGTCAACCCATTTCGGAGGAAGATCGCTTCATAGCAACGTTAAAACCTACCGAAATTCCTCCCGGGGAGTTGCTCTCGTCCCGATCGGCTGTACTTTTTTCCTCCCAATATGTTCAGAAAGAGCTCGAAGAAATTCAAAAGGGCTTTCAGCAAATCGGTATCGACGTGGTTTCCTACGTTGAGTCCGGACGGGCTTTGGCCGGCCGCGATCTGATGAATCCTTATAGCCGCTATTTTGTGAAACGCAACATTAAGTTTCTCATCTTCATGAAAAAGGATAAAGAAGAATATCAGTTGCATTTCGTTTCCTTCAATGCCACCCCACGCTGGACAAGCCCTGATCCATCTGCCTGGTTTGTCCATTCGTACAGTCTCAGCGGAATCCTCCAGACAATTTATCGCGCCGTGATCAGCACACAAAAGCGGCAAAATTTTCTGGTGAACGATTATCCAGAACGGAGTGGTCCGCTGATCGCCATCAGCGGTAAACGCGACGAAAATCTGGCGCCCAACATCCGGGTCCTTAAACTGGCGATCCCGAAGACCGGCGATGCTGCAGCCGATGCCGAATTGGAGGCGTACCTGAAGGAAAATTTTCAGGTAAAGTATGAATTGGTCGAAGCGACGGCTGATGAAAATGACCTTTTGCAACGGGGATTTGTCTATGTGCTGCGATTTATCCATGCCCCCGGGTCGCTTGCGAAAGAAATCCTCGGCTACGACTTTAATCGAGCAGAGAGTGCGTTCATGACTGCCAGCTATCCCGGGGGTACGATGCAGTTAAAAACGATTCCGTCGGACAATACGATTTACAAATTCTATATCAAGCATATAGAGAACGACATCTTTTACTTAGGTCTGAAATGGGATGCCGACCTCACCTGGAAGGAAGCGCTTAAGAATCATATCGATGGATACCGTGCTGCCGGCCGGTTGAATTAGTCCTGACTCTAGTCTTGAGTCCCTGGTGATGGGTCCCTTGTTGTTGAGATTTTGCCTTGACGCTTAGGCGAATCCAACTCAAGACTACGGACTATTACCTCTTCTTCAGGACCAATGCCACCACCAGGACAACCCCCGCCAGGAAAAGAAATCCGGGGAAATGAAAATGAGGAAACCATCCCCCGTGTCCCCAACCAAAGAGGAGTTTGAAGGGAAGAGCAATAATGCCGATCATCACGCCAAAGACGGCAGCCATAATTCCAATCACCCCGCCGAAGATGCCCATGACCAAACCAAACAATCCGCCTGCAATGCCAATCCAGATCGGGAAGGTGAACAGTACAAGACAAACGATAAGGAGAGTAGAGGTAGTGCTTCGGGTTGTGCTACGAGTTGTCATAGTAAAAGGGGTTAATTACTCCCCTACAATCAATAATCGTTCAAAACTTTCCGAACCCGGCAAATCACCAGTTTTCGCAAAATCCATTGCCGACCGGCGAACGGAATGTCGAAAAATGAACACATCACAGTACGGAATTGAACAGCAGCCGGGAATCGGTAATCGGTGGAGAAAACAATGACGACTAGACTAGACCGCTAAATGCGATTTTCCTATAATCTCTTAAAAAGGATACTCCCCCTTTTCAATCACAAAATTGGCCACTTTCCTTCTTGCTTCCTTCAGGTTGTAGGGATCGATCTTTGTGAATCGCTTCAAGCCCAGGAGCATCAGCCGTAATTCATCGCCTTCCGCAAACGCATAGATCGCCTGTTTGCCGGCTGACGCTGCTTTCTCGACGGCTTGATGCAGGTAAATCATGGCCATTTCTTTGTGAATTTCACAAGCCTTCTCGCCCCGAATGCTGATCAGTTTTTCGACCCTCAGGAGGCACGATTCTGCAGCGTAGATTTCAATCAGGATGTCCGCGAGGTTCATGAGGATCTCCTGTTCGTCGGCAAATTTTGCCATGAACTTCTGCACCGCCGCACCGGAAATAATCAACCCAGCCTTTTTCAGGTTGCCAATTACTTTTTTCTCCTTCGCAAAAAGGGTGGTGGTATCACTCGCACCAAAATCGGGTATGGCAACTAATTCTTTCTGCGCTGCCATAGCCGGTGTCATCAGGTCGATGGTGCCTTTCATCGCCCGCTTCATCAGCATGTCGATGGTGAGCAGCCGATTGATTTCATTGGTGCCCTCGAAGATCCGGTTAATGCGTGCATCCCTGTACGCGCGGTCCATCGGACCTTCGGCCGAAAAGCCCATCCCGCCGTAAATCTGTACACCCTCGTCTACCGCAAAGTCGAGTACTTCCGAACCATGTACTTTTAAAATGGCACATTCGATCGCAAACCCTTCCAATGACTTTAGGCGGGCCTGTGCTGAATCTACTCCTCCGGCGACCAGGGCATGGTAGGCGTCATCAATATTTTGTGAAGCGCGGTAGTGGGCCGACTCGCTGGCAAAAATCCGGGTGGTCATGTCTGCAATCTTCTGTTTGATCGCACCGAAGTTCGCAATGGGCGTACCAAACTGTTTCCGTTCTTTCGCATACCGGGTGGCCGTCGAAACGGTCATCTTACTTCCCCCCACGGCAGCGATGCCCAATTTAATGCGGCCGATATTGAGAATATTGACGGCGATTTTGAAGCCGTTCTCCCGTTCACTCAAAAGATTTTCTGCAGGCACTTGGCAGTCGTTGAAGAAAATCTGACGGGTGGAAGATCCCTTGATGCCCATCTTCTTCTCTTCTTCGTTCATGGTTATCCCGCCAAATGTCTTTTCGACAATAAAAGCGCTCAGGTTTTTGTCATTGTCTATTTTGGCAAATACAACGAATACATCGGCAAAGCCACCATTGGTAATCCACATTTTCTGACCATTGATGCGATAGTGCTTTCCGTCCGGGCTGAGAACGGCTTTTGTTTTGCCGCTATTGGCATCCGACCCTGAATCGGGCTCGGTCAAACAGTAGGCCGCCTTCCACTGACCCGACGCAAGCTTGGGAATATATTTTTTCTTCTGTGCTTCATTGCCATAGTATAAGATTGGCAGGGTGCCAATACCCGTATGGGCTGATATCGCAACGGCAAAAGAATATCCGGCTCCCAGGACTTCCGCTACCAGCATGGTGGTGTTAAAATCCATACCAAAGCCTCCCAGCTCCTGTGGAACGGAGGTACCCAGCAAACCGAGTTCACCGGCTTTATCCAACAGCGATGGCATCAACTTAGCATCTTTTTGAGAATCAATTTCACTCAGTCGCGGATACACTTCCTGTTTCAGAAAATCCTTGCAGGTCTGGGCAATCATTTTCTGCTCTTCATTGAATTCTTCAGGAATGAAGATTTCCTGTGCTGCCGTTTCGCGGATGAGAAACTCCCCACCAGTGATGGGTTTCTTTTTTTCAGTTGCTGCTGCCATACTCTTCCTTTATTAATTCGTTAGTCATTCATCTTAAAAGTTGACAATTGACAAGGAGCGGTTGACAATGAAGGTGTAGTATGAACGTTGTCATTTGCTTTTTGTCAATTGTCAATTCAATAACTCATAAATCCCCGCTACCCCTTGTCCCCCTCCCACACACGCCGTCACCATCCCATATTTCTTCCCCTGCCTTCTCAATTCATTGAAAAGTTGAACGGACAGGCGCGCGCCCGAGGAGCCCAGCGGATGGCCGACGGCAATCGCTCCTCCATTTGGATTTAATTTCTTGCGGTCAATGCCCACTTCCCTTATCACAGCCAGGGACTGTGCGGCAAACGCTTCGTTCAATTCAATTAAATCAATGTCGTCCAATTTCTTGCCTGCAATCTTTAGTGCTTTGGGTATGGCCGCTACAGGCCCGATGCCCATAATACGCGGATCCACTCCAGCCGTGGCATAGCTCAGCATCCGGGCGATGGGCTTTAGATTAAGTTGCGTTACCATTTTTTCACTCATCACGGCAACAAACGCCGCTCCATCGGAAGTTTGTGAGGAGTTGCCCGCAGTCACGGTTCCCCCTACGGCAAAAGCCGGCTTCAGTTTCGAAAGTCCTTCCACGGTAGTGTCTGCGCGAATGCCTTCGTCTTTGTCGACGATGTACTCCCGTGTCTTCTTCTTCATGTTCTCATCCACAAACACTTCCTTCACGGTAATCGGCACAACTTCGCCCTTGAATTTTCCTTCCTTCCACGCTGCCGCCGCTTTCATGTGCGATTCGTACGAGAACTGATCCTGTTCCTCGCGGGAGATCTTATACTGCTTTGAGACCTCCTCGGCAGTGAGTCCCATACTGGTGTAATAAGTGGGATGGTCTTTTGCTATCTCATAGTTCAGCGCGGTTTTGAAACCCATCACCGGCACCAATGACATCGATTCCGTACCTCCCGCGATGATCACATCGGCCTGGCCGGCGTGAATGCGGGCGCTGGCGATGGCAATGGCTTCCACACCCGATCCACAGTAGCGATTGATAACCATGCCGGGCGTATCAATACCCAATGCCAGCAACGAAATCATCCGACCCATTTGCATCCCCTGCTCCGCTTCCGGAACAGCATTCCCCACGATGAGATCATCCACCATTTTGTTTTCTAATCCCGGGATTGCCTTCACCAGGTACTTGATCACATCCGATGCGAGGTCGTCCGGTCTTACGAAACGGAACCCTCCTTTTTTTGCTTTGCCGACTGCGGTGCGGAAGCCGGCTACGATGTATGCATCCATACTCTATTATTTAAGGTTTTACTTCGATCTGAGAAGTAGGCAGTAGGCAAAAGGCAGTAGGCAATAATTACTCCACTCCTTTAAGTTTCCGCTTCTTACTTAAATACTTCTCAGGATTCTCAATCATATGATTTAATAACTTACCGACTTCTTCGGACTTTTCGAATAGTTCGTCATGCTTCAACTGTTCAATATAACAACATTCAAGGCTGAAATGTAACCAGACCTGAGTTTCACTATTCTCCATGTCGGCATCTGAAGACTTACTAACAAAGTGCCGGGAATAATCTCTCTTTCGATAGCCCTCAGCGATACTAGTACAAACAGATCTGGAAGACCTCCTGATCTGATCGGTTAAAGAGTATCTCTCTTCCTTTGGAAATGACTTTGAAATTTCAAAAATCTCCATCGCAAGACTGAACGCTTTCTTGTAAACGGTAAGATCTTCAAAACTTTGATTCATTTCATCCAATCCATTTGCCTGCTTTTGCCTATTGCCGTTTGCCTTCTTGCCCTATTGGGTTCTCAGGTGTTAATAGGGGACCCGCTTTGCCTACTGCCCCTTGCCTACTGCCTACTTACCCAATTGGGGTACTCACGTTTTAACACGCTCCCGCTTTGCCCACTGCCCACTTACACAATTGGGTTCTCACGTTTTAACACGGCTCCCTCTTTGCCTACTGCCCTTTGCCTACTGCCTACTTACCCAATTGGGTACTCACGTTTTCACACGGCTCCCGCTTTGCCTACTGCCCTTTGCCTACTGCCTACTATTTAGTTCCTCAAAGGCTTTCCCCCTGTCAAAATCGCCTGAATCCTCTCCAGTGTCTTCTTCTCCCCTGTAAGGGACAAGAAGGCCTCGCGCTCCAGGTCGAGCAAATATTGCTCGCTCACTTCCTGGGGTGAAGTCAGATCACCTCCGCACATCACGTTGGCAATCCACTTCGCTACTTTTGCGTCGTGCTCGGAAATATATCTTCCCATGAGCATTCCCTGAAGTCCGGCAAGAAATAAGGCTTGCCCCGCCCGACCCTGCACTTTAATATTCTTTGCCTGAATTGGCATGGTGTACCCCGCATCGGCCAATTCAATCACAGCCTCTTTGGCATCCTTTATTTGTCGGTCCTTGTTCATAGAAACACGGTCCAGCTTCTTCAATATGCCGATCTCACGAGCCTCCTCGGCCGAAGTCGCCACGCGCGCTGTTGCGATGGTCATGAATGCATTTTGAAGCGCATTCAGTTCCACATCACCTTCTTCCAGGGAATCGCTGACTCGCTTGGTAAATTCCTTTGTG
>DATHFS010000196.1:0-7257 GCA_035317975.1 Cyclobacteriaceae bacterium
GGCCACGAAGATCATCCTGAGAAAGACCGGTTCACGGTTGTCAAAGAAGCGATTCATGGCCTGTTTCCGGCGATGGTGGGATCCTCCCTGGCAACGATTGTCATCCACTTTCCCTTCCGGCTAATGAGTGGACTGGCCGGAAGTTTTTTCAGAGAGCTTTCCGACACGATGCAGTTGACGATGGTCACCTCCTTTCTGGTGACCTGGTTGTTGCTTCCGGTGCTCCATCTTATCATCGGGTACAAAGCTTCCTTAAAACCCCATACGCACACCGTTTCCGATGCTGCCAATCGCTTGAAATGGCTTACGTGGTCCTTCAACAAACCGGTTATTGCCATCCTGCTGGTGGTATGCTTAGCGGGCATGGCATGGTGGGCTTCCGGCAGGATCGAGACGGGATTCCTGCCTGAACTGGACGAAGGCACGATCGTGTTGGATTATATTTCTCCGGCAGGGACTTCCCTTGAAGAGACCGACGCTATTTGTAAGGAAATTGAAAAGATCGTTACCGTACATCCCGATGTAGAGTCCTATTCACGAAGAACAGGCATACACATGGCGTTTAAAAGTGACCCCACGAACATTGGTGACTATTCCATCCAGTTGAAAAAGGATCGGAAGAAAACGACCGATCAGGTAATCAATGAATTACGGGCGGAGATCGCAACGAAGGTGGTGGCCATGGAAGAGATTTCTTTCGGTCAGCGCATCTCCGATTTACTGGGCGACTTAATGAGCACGCCGTCACCCATTCAAATAAAAATATTCGGTGATGATTATACTCTCCTGAAAGAATTAGCGCGGAAGGCAGATACGTTGCTTCAGCAGATCCCCGGAATTACGGATATCAATAATGGTCTGGTTACAGCAGGTCCCTCTATCCTGTTCCTTCCGGACCAGGAGAAGTTGAGCTTGTATAAAATTTCATTGGCTGATTTTCAGACGCAACTGACGGCCTACACAGCCGGTGTTCCATTGGGGCTAAACGCCAACGTGGCGGCTCCATCCCCTTTCCAGGCAGCCATGACAGGAGGGTTACAAATTGGTCAGCTGCAGGACGGGGAACAAATGAGGAGGATTTTACTCCGCTTTACCAATTTTAAAGACAACGACCTGGAGCATCTGAAGCGTCAATTTATTTTTCTACCCGACGGCACGACCCGGCCATTGTCCTTTTTCTGCACGATCAAAATCATCCCGGGCGAGATTGAATACCGCAGAGAGGATCTTAAATCGAATGTCATCGTTACAACGCGTCTTGAAAACATCGATCTGGGAACGGCAATAAAAGCGATTCAAAAGAAATTGACCGAGCATCTCCCGTTGCCTCAGGGGTATACCATTGTTTACGGCGGTGCCTACGCAGAACAGCAACAATCATTTAAAGAATTGCTGATCATCCTGGCAATGGCTACCCTGTTCGTTTTCGGTGTGATGATGTTCTTATTTAAGGAATGGAGAATATCGTTCCTGGTGTTATTCATTTCCGTAACCGCGATCAGTGGATGTATTCTGGCCCTTTACTTTGTCGGTATACCGTTGAATGTAAGCAGTTATACGGGCATCATCATGATTGTGGGTATTATCGCAGAGAATGCCATCTTCACGGTCAACCAGTTCAGACAAAATTTCAGGGATACCGGTGACGTTGACCAGTCCATCAACTACGCTATCGCCTTGCGCATTCGCCCTAAATTAATGACAGCTATTGGAGCCATCCTTGCCTTGATGCCATTGGCCCTGGGAATTGGATTGGGGGCACAAATGCAACAGCCCTTGGCGATCGCCGTAATTGGGGGGTTTATTGCGGGGCTTCCCTTGTTACTTCTGGTACTGCCGAGTTTGATGAGGGTACTGTATTTCAATTCAAAATAAAAGATTTAAAATTGGAGATTGGTGGAACGCCTTCATTGAGAACCGTATCTCCAATCTCCAATTTTAAATCTTTTATTTAGCGTATGCCACCGATCTCATTTCCCGGATTACCGTGACTTTGATCTGTCCGGGGTATTGCATGTCTTTTTCGATTTTCTGAGAGATATCAAAGCTCAGTTGCCCCGCCCGTTCGTCGGTAGCTTTTTCGGCATCGACGATAACGCGCAATTCGCGGCCCGCCTGGATGGCGTAACATTTATCTACGCCTTCAAAGCTGAGTCCGACTTGTTCGAGTTCTTTAAGACGCTTAATGTACTGTTCCATTACCTCGCGACGTGCCCCTGGCCGCGCACCGGAGATCGCGTCACACGATTGCACGATGGGAGAGATGATGCTCGTCATTTCAATCTCGTCGTGATGGGCGCCGATGGCATTGCATACCACAGGATGCTCCTTGTATTTTATGGCGAGTTCCATTCCCACAATAGCATGTGGTTTCTCCAACTCCTCAGGCCACACTTTACCGATATCGTGCAGGAGGCCGGCACGCTTGGCTTGTTTTACATTCAACCCCAGTTCCGCGGCCATGATCGAACAGAGGTTGGCTACTTCACGTGAATGTTGCAGCAGGTTTTGGCCATAGGAGGACCGGAAACGCATGCGACCCACCATCTTGATCAGTTCCGGCGCCAGCCCGTGGATGCCCAGATCAATTACGGTGCGCTCGCCGATTTCAATAATTTCGTCATCAATATTTTTTGCTGTTTTAGCCACAATTTCTTCGATACGGGCAGGGTGGATCCGGCCATCCTGCACCAGCCGATGCAATGACAGTCGGGCGATTTCCCTCCGAACGGGATCAAAACCGGAAATGATAATGGCTTCCGGCGTATCGTCTACAATGATTTCTACTCCTGTTGCCGCCTCCAACGCACGGATATTCCGGCCTTCGCGTCCAATCACTTTTCCCTTAATGTCATCGCTTTCAATATTGAAAATGGACACGCAGTTTTCCACCGCATGTTCTGTGGCCGTCCGCTGTATGGTTTCCACTACGATCTTTTTTGCTTCTTTGGTAGCGGTCAACTTGGCTTGCTCCATGATGTCTTTGACATAGGAACTTGCCTTGGTTTGAGCTTCTTCTTTCAAAGACTCGACCAATTGATCGCGGGCCTGATCGGCGGTGAGCTTAGAGATATTCTCGAGAATAGCCACTTTCTGCGAGTTGAACTTGTCGAGTTCTTCCTTTCGCTTTTTCACCAATTCGTGCTGCTGGGCCAGGCTTTGCCGTTCTTCGTCCAAATCCGATTCCTTGCGTTTCACTTGCTCCAATTCCTTCGAAAGCTGCGCCTCCCGCTGCTTTATTTTCTGTTCGTTGCTGATGATCTGGTTCTTCTTGCGGTTGGCTTCGTCTTCAAATTCCTGCTTCATCTTCAGCAGTTTCTCCTTGGCTTCCAGAATCTTGTCTTTCTTGATGTTTTCCGCCTGCAACTCGGCCTCACGAATGATCAGTTTTGATTTCTCGTCCGCATCAAGCCTGCTTTTTTTGATTTTCCGTTTATAGAGGAAGCTGCCTGTCAACAGGCTCAACACCACTGTGGCAGCCAGGCCGATCAGTGCTATAGTTACTATTTCCATAGAAAAAAAATTTAGGTGTTAACACACCCGGAGTGGCCGCACGGCCACGGAAGGAAGGAGTTTAAAAAAACTAGAGAGCTTGAGAGACCAGCTGATTGAGGTGGTTTACTTTTTCCACCACGGTCTGGTCGATGACCTGCATATTTTCCTCATCGGCCATCTTATCCACAAGGCAGTCAAAGGCCACCATGGCTAACAGGTCTTGTTTGTCATCTATACCGAACTGTTCCCGGTAATTTTTGATCTTTTCATTAATGAGTTTTCCCGCAACTCGTATCCGTTCTTCGTCCTTACGTTTCACCTTCATGGGATACTCGCGGTCTGCAATTTTGATCTTAATTGACAGTTCTTCCATTAACCGGTTATCTGCTCAAGTATGCTATGCACTTATCGATTTCTCGAATATACTCGTCTACTTTCCTTTTTAACTCCGAAGCACTTCCGTCTTCCGGATTTATATGGTCTACAATCTTAGTGATTTTAATCTGATTTTTAAAATTGAAAAGCTGCTCATCCCGCGTTTTCAGGCCGGATTTGAGGTCCTGATTTTCCAATTTCATGCCTCGCAGCTCTTCCTTGAGCGTTTTGCGTTCATTGAGTAATAACAGAATCTTGCGTTCGAGCCCGTTGAGGTTGGCTTTTAAGGCTTCTTGGTCCATGTTCTTTATTCTATTTTCTAATTACGGCTCCCATCTTTTGCTCAAAGGCGCCCATCAGTTTCGCCATGGTCTTGTCAATCTCCTCGTCCGTCAGGGTCTTGCTTTCATCCAGCAGGGTGAAGCCCAATGCATAGGCCTTTTTTCCTTGCGGAATGGTGTCACCCTCATAGACGTCGAATGCAATGATCTCTTTTATCAACCGCTTCTCGGTTGCCAGCACCAGTTCCTGAATTTCATCAAACGTCACATGCTTGTCCAGGACAAGTGACAAGTCACGTCTTACTTCAGGGAACTTGGATACCTCCTGCACTTCGAACTTAGGACTTGCCGACTTGAAAAGCAAGGCCATGTTAAGATCGGCATAAAAAATTTCCTGCTTGATGCCCAAATCTTTGACCAATGCAGTTTTTACTTTTCCCAGTCTGCCTATTTCCACTTTTCCTTTCACGATTTTCATTCCATAGTCGAACAGGGGGTCGCTGATTATTTCCTGCTTGTAGTTTTGAACAGGGCTTCCCTTTTCCGGGGGCATGCATTTTTGCAAAATGATGGAAACATACTGGGCCAGATCGTAATAGTTTACCGGCCGGATTTTGTTTTGCCAGTTTTCAGTTTCAAAACCCCCTGAAATGTACAGGGCCAGTCTTTCTTCCTCTTGATAAGGGACAGCCCCGGTGGCCGAACGGTTGGAATCAGACAAAGGGGCTTTCTTCCAGTAGATTTTCCCAAACTCATACACCTTCAGGTCTTTTTGTCTCCGGTGAATATTATGCCCACACACTTCTAATCCCGTAAAGAGCATGGTTTGCCGCAAAACACCCTGTTCTTCACTTAGTTTGTTCAAGATTCTGGCCGGTTCACCGTTAAACACAAGGTTGTGTTTTTGCTGATAGGCCAGATTGGTCAGTGAATTGGTCATGATTTCATAGAAACCATTGGCAGCCAGCATTTCTCCAATTGCCCTTCTGAATTTATTGACGTCTTTAACAGGGAAGTCGGATATGAAATTGGTACCGGAAGTTTCTGTCAATTCAATATTGTTAAACCCGTAAATCCGAAGGATTTCTTCAATCACATCAGCTTCCAGCGTCACGTCGACGCGGTAAGGAGGGACCGAAACGGTGAAGCTGTCCTCGCTCTTCCCGAGAACTTGAATTTCCAGGCTTTCCAGAATTGTAAAAATTCTGTCCCTGGGTATCTCTACTCCAATCAGGCGTTTGACGTTCTTGTCTTTTATAGTAATGACGCGATTTTCAATTTTTGCCGGATAACGATCGATGATTTCCGAAGCGATTTGACCTCCGGCAATTTCCCGGATGAGTAGTGCGGCGCGCTTCAATGCATAAACTGTCCCGTTAGGGTCTGTACCACGCTCGAAGCGGAAGGATGCGTCCGTTTTTAACTGGTGATGCATCGCTGTTTTGCGGATGTAAATCGGGGAGAAATAAGCACTTTCGAGAAAAAGGCTTGTAGTTTTTTCTGAAATTCCCGAGTTGATCCCGCCCATTACGCCCGCTATGCACAGGCCCTCTTCGGCGCTGCAGATCATCAGGTCAGTGGCGGTCAAGGTTCTTTCTTTCCCATCCAGGGTCTTGAATTTTGTTCCTGCCGGCTCCGTTTTGACAATCACTTTTCCACCAGCGATCCTATCCGCATCAAACGCATGAAGAGGCTGGCCCACTTCATGCAATACAAAATTGGTGATATCAACGATATTGTTAATCGGGTTCAGACCGATTGACCTCAGCCGGTTCTTTAGCCAATCCGGCGATTCTTTGACGCTAATCCCGGTGATCGTCAAGGCGGAATAACGCGGACAGGCCTCCGTATTCTCTATCGTTACAGAGATGGGGAGGCTCGTATTGTCGATAGTGAAGTGTTCAACAGATGGCCAGTTGACACTCCGGTCCCTGGCGGCTTTGATATCCCTTGCCACACCGATGTGCGAAGCAGCATCTGCCCGGTTGGGGGTCAACCCGATCTCCAGTACGCTGTCTTGCCGTATGTTATAATAGGTGGCAGCCAACGTTCCATTTTGCACGTCTACCGGGTGCAGATTGTTCAAAACGATGATACCGGCATGGCTTTCGCCCAACCCAATTTCGTCCTCTGAACATATCATCCCTTCTGATTGCTCACCCCTGATCTTTGCAGCCTTGATCGTAAATGGTTCTCCTTTCGAAGGATGGACCGTAGTTCCCGGCAGGGCAACAATTACTTTTTGGCCGATCGCTACGTTGGGGGCTCCGCAAACAATGGAAAGGGGCTTTTCTCGGCCGGCATCCACCGTAGTCAAAGAGAGTTTGTCGGCATTCGGATGTTTTACACACGTTAAAACCTCTCCGATGACCAACCCTTTCAGCCCGCCTTTAACGGTTTCAAAAGGTTCCAGACTTTCCACTTCCAATCCCGTGGAGGTCAGCACCTTGCCGATTTCTTCGGGCGTCTCAGGAAGGTCAATGTATTGCTTTAGCCAGTCGTAGGAAATTTTCATGAAGTTCAGGCAATTGAAGCTTCAAAAATAAGGACTTTAACCTTAACAAGCGTCAGGTGTCCGGTTGAACTTCTTTCCGGCGATCATCATGGACGACTAATGGTAGGACTTCTCTCCGGCTTTTATGGCTACTTTCAATACGTTCTCTTTCGGGGGAAAGGGACAGGAAAAGTTGGCAGAATAAGCACAATAGGGATTGTAGGCTTTATTGAAATCGAGCATAACCGAAGAAGCCCCGGGCATTTTCTTAAGCTCAAGGTAGCGCCCCGCCCCGTACGTTTCCCGGGTGCTGGTCTCGTCGGCGAAAGCCAGGAACAGCGTTCCGCGGTAAGGCCCTTCGTCCGTGATCTCCAGGATCAGGAGGCGGTGGAGCATTCCATCCAGTTTGAATTCGGCATAAGCATGTTCCAGGTATTTTTTCTCGAGGCCGTCACTGGTGGGCAACACGATCATCTTTTTGTTTTCAATCGGTTCCAACTCCGCATTGATCTTGTATTTTAAATCGGGAGAAAAATAGTGGAGGCCTTGAAACGTTCCTTTTGATCCGGCAAACGGAGAATCTTTTTCATTCTTCATGAATAAATCTTTCTC
>DATHFS010000197.1:0-4876 GCA_035317975.1 Cyclobacteriaceae bacterium
TGTTTTGATGCGGTCGGCTTTCAGGAACGGATAAGAAAGCTTCAGGTATTTATCCAGGTTTTTCCACGGGACTCCCAATTCGTTATCGAATTGAGTAATATATTGGTCTACGCCATACAAGCCAAGTTGATTGGCACTTCCTGCCCCGCTGACAGCCGCTTTGAAACGGGTATCGGTAGCGATACTGTAGTTAGTCAGAATTCCACCGTAGCTCCAGCCGCCAATACCCAATCGCGCCGGATCGGCAACGCCTTCTTTTACCAGGTGATCTGCGGCACCCTGAATGTCGATGACCTCTTTGTTGCCCCAATCGGAATAGATCGATTTGCAAAACTCCAATCCCCGTCCGCTGCTGCCGCGATAGTTGACGGCCACAACCGCATACCCTCCTGCCGCGAGCATTTGACGCGACAAATCAAAAGCAAATTCATCCTGCCCGACCGGCCCACCGTGAATGAAAAAGATTGTTGGAAGTTTTTGATGGGCAGGAGCGCCGGCCGGTCTATACAATAAATTAGAAACCGGGGTACCGTCTTTGCTTATCGATGTGAAACCTTCCACTGTGGCCAGTTCAAGGGGCGCAACAAACTCGTCCTGGTGTTTGGTGAGCCTCCTGGGGGTACCACCTTCGACAGCATAAATTTCTCCCGGAAGTTGGGGGTCGCTCATGAGTGATACAAGATTTCCATCCGGCGTTTTTTCAAGTGAAAGGAAACTTCTATTTCCACCGGCAATCTTTGTCAGTAGACCGGAAATCGGATCTATGCCGGCTATATATTGCTGGCGGTCGTCTTCAATCAGTACGGAAATGGATTTATCATCCTTTGACCAAACAGGATGCGTCACAGGACGGTCAACAGGCTTGGTTAACAGCCGGGGTTCTCCTCCTCCCGGTGTAATCACCGCCAGGATGCTTTGATCGTACATGATAAAATTATCTGGAACAGTGGAACACAAATACGCTATTTGCTTACCATCGGGACTCCACCGGGGCTGAGTGTCATACCCTTTCCAGGTAGTGAGTTGAGTCGCTGGCGCTCCGGGGTGGGATTCCATCAACCAGATATCCGTATTTTCATTCTTGTCCGGATCCGGGGTATGGTTGCTGACGAACGCAATTCGTTTCCCATCGGGACTCCAGTCGGGGCTTTCTTCGTTGTAATTTCCTTTTGTCAACGTGTCCAGTTTTTTGGAGGCGATGTCAAATAGATACAAGTGGGTATATTGTTTCAAGAGGTATCCCTTTATGTCCTGTTTGAAATGATAGCGATCGATGACATACGGTTTGGGTGTCTTGGTTTTGGATGTATCAGGCGGGTCCTGAATCACGAGCAATAACTTCTTTCCGTCCGGTGACCATTTGTAATCGGACAACTCTCCTTTCACATCGGTGAGTTTGCGCCCTTCGCCACCCCTCCTATCCATGAGCCAAACCTGGCTTCCTTTTGCTCCCTGGCGGGAGGATAGAAAAGACAGGTATTTTCCATCGGGACTGAAGCGGGGAGACGACTCGCCGTCAGGACTATTGGTCAATTGAACGGATTGCCGACCATCCCAACTGACCATCCATACATCACTATTACGCTTGTCTTTCGCCGTGTCGACAGAAGTCAGGACGTAGGACACCCAATTCCCTTCCGGAGAGACATGAGGGTCGCTCAACGACTGAAGGCGATAAACATCGCTGGGGCGAATCTTCCGGGAAGGGATTTCCCGCAGACCTGTTCGACGAAGGCTTTGCGAAGTCGAATCTCGCGGATTTGCGCTGATCAATTTGGGAGGGCTTTGAGCTTGCGCGAAAAAAGGATGTAACAGGAGAAAGGAAAGCAGGAATTTCGTCATAAGGCAATCTTAAATCTTAGGATCAATCATTTGGGCTTGCAGTAACTAATCTCAAATCTTAAATTTTAAACTAATGAAGGTGATCGATCAACTTAATACATTCTACGGCCTCTTTTACATCGTGTACGCGTAAAAAGCTGGCGCCGTTCAAAAGCGCAACGGTGTTCAGCACCGTTGTTCCGTTGAGCGATCCTTCCGGGCTGGTCTCCAAGGTTCGCCAGATGGTCGATTTGCGGGAGAGCCCGGCCAGGACAGGTTTTCCCAAAATGCGGAAATAATTCAGATTTTTTAAAATGTCAAAATTTTGTTCAGGGGTCTTCGCAAATCCAAATCCGGGATCAATGATAATATCCGTAACCCCGAGTTGGTGCAGCTGATGTATCTTCTGATGAAAGTAATCTGTCATGTCTTTCATAAGGTTATCGTAGTGCGACAAGTGGGTCATCGTTTGGGGCGTACCGCGCATGTGCATGAGTACAAATGGAACGTGCAGGGAGGCTACGGTGTCAAACATTTTTTTATCCATTTCGCCTCCTGAAATATCGTTTATCATGGAAGCCCCCTCCCGTATGGCAGCCTTTGCTACAGCGGAGCGGAAGGTATCGACAGAAAGAACGGCCTCCGGAAAAGTTTTTAGTATTGTTCTGATGGCATTGGTCGCTCTGTTCAATTCCTCCTCTTCGGAAATTTCCCTCGCCCCCGGCCGCGTGGAGTAGCCACCCACATCAATCACGTCGGCGCCATCGCGCAGCATTTTTTCAACCTGCGCCAGAATGGATGCCTCATCGGTATAACGTCCGCCATCGTAAAAGCTGTCCGGGGTGACGTTGAGGACGCCCATTACTTTGGGCGTACCGAGGTCCATCAGCCGGCCGTGGAGGTTCAATGTTTTGTTACTCGAAAATACTTTACTTTGCATTGCCTATGATGGAGAAAACTGCCACCGAATATAAGCAGGTAATTGCCACCTGCAAAACGTTGTTTGCCAAGAAGACCAAAGACTATGGTACGGCATGGCGGGTATTGCGCCTGCCGTCGATTACCGATCAAATCTATATCAAAGCGCAACGTATCCGCAGTATCCAGGAAAAGGGTGTGCAAAAAATAGAGGACCCGGCCCAGGATGAATTTATAGGGATCATTAATTACTGCATCATGGCAATGATCCAGATCAGGTTGACGGGGTCGGACGAACTAGACATGAAGTTTGAGGAATTGGAAGGACTGTATGACGAGGCAGTGGAGGAAACTTTTCGACTGCTCCAGGACAAGAACCATGATTATGGAGAAGCCTGGCGTGAAATGAGGGTAAATTCGATCACCGACATTATTCTCATGAAATTATTGCGGGTAAAACAAATTGAAGACAACCAGGGCAAAACCCTGGTTAGTGAAGGGGTAAAGGCCAACTATCAGGACATGATCAATTATTCTGTGTTTGCTTCAATCAAACTGAGAGAAGCGGCAGAGCGGGAGGTATGACTATGCAAAAGTACATCGATCAGTTTTCACGGTTTTTTGTGGGTGGGTTATTCATTTTTTCAGGGCTGATCAAAGTGAATGATCCGGTCGGTACGCAAATTAAAATGGAGGAGTATTTTGAAGTCTTCGCCCAGGATTTCGGTTCCTTTTTTCATGTATTCATTCCCTGGTCGCTGGAGATTGGAATGGTCATGATTGTACTGGAGATTGCGCTTGGTGTGGCGATTCTCCTTTTTTACCGAATGACCCTTACTACCTGGGTGCTGCTGGGCCTCATGATCTTCTTTACTTTTTTAACCTTCTACTCTGCTTATTTCAACAAGGTCACGGACTGCGGTTGTTTTGGCGATGCAATCAAGTTAACCCCCTGGGAGTCGTTTTGGAAAGACATGATCCTGATGGTCTTTGTCAGTCACCTGGTGTGGCACCGGAAACGCTACACTCCCGTTCTACGCACGCGGGAAGGTCACGCAGTTGTACTGGGTACGGTGCTGTTCAGTTTATTTTTGGGGATCGATGCGATCCGGCACTTGCCCTTTATTGATTTCAGGCCCTACAAGGTGGGAAATACTATTCCGCAACAGATGATTCCGGCTGAGCAGCCCGTCATTGAATACCGATTTAACAAGGACGGTAAGGAGATCCGATCTGCAAAATATTTAACGGACAGCGGATATCACTATGTTTCCTCCAGGATATTGAATGAGGACAAGATCAAACCCAACATTACAGATTATTTCGTCACGGGTCCGCAGGGTGAGGATCTCACCCAGGCTACTTTTCAGGGAGCGCGGTTGATGGTGGTGATGGTGAACGTCAGGAACGCGGCAACTGGAAAGATAGATGAGCTGCGTTCGCTGATCCGGGAATTGGATGGCAAGGTTGAAATTCTTGTACTTACCGCTTCATCAGAAGAAGAAATGGAAGCGTTCCGGCATGAACATCAGCTTGCCGTGCCCTATGCTTTTGCAGATGCTACTGTACTAAAAACCATGATACGCTCCAACCCGGGAATCAGCTTATGGAAGCAGGGGACCGTGTTAGCCAATTGGCATTATCATGATACGCCGACCTCTAAACAGGTCCTTGATCTTTTGAAGTGACAGAACGTCTATCTGCATAATCGTGAAAATCTTCCTTCTTGGCCTCCCCGGATCCGGAAAAACGACGCTGGGAAAAGCGATGTCGGAAGTGTTGCGATTGTCGTTTGTTGATCTGGATTGGGAAATTGAGCATCAGGCCGGTAAAAAAATTAAAGAAATTTTCTCTGAACAGGGAGAAAGCCGGTTTCGGGCGCTGGAATCATTGGAATTAGAAAGGTGGTGTACTTCATCAGCTGGATTCGTCATGGCTACCGGGGGCGGGACGCCTTGTTTCTTTGATAATATGGAGAAGATTAAGAAGGCGGGCACCAGTGTTTTCCTGGATGTGCCGGTAAGCAAGATTGTCGAAAGAATGGAGGGCGCGTCCCTTTTGGAACGGCCGTTACTGAGTTCGCTGCAGCGGGAAGAGGTTCAGGAAAAAATCGGGAGAATGCGCTCTGATCGGATTT
>DATHFS010000198.1:0-3458 GCA_035317975.1 Cyclobacteriaceae bacterium
TGTTTACATAAATGGAGAGGAGATCTTTCCCTCCTTTCATGTGGCACTCTTCCAGGGCCTCCGGCGAAACGGGTATGAATTTGCTCCGGGCATTGGTTGTACCGGAAGATTTTGCAAACCATTTTATTTCAGAGGGCCACAACACATTTTGTTCTCCCCGCATCAACCTTTCGATATAAGGAAAGGTTTGTTCGTACGTGTGGACCGGTATTCTCTTCCTGAAATCCTCATAATTGACGATGTCTTCAAAAGCATAATGCTGTCCAAACTCGGTAAAGCGGGCGGTTGACAACAGTTTCTTTAAAACTTCGTCCTGGACTTCGTGCGGGTACTTCATGAAAAGCTCGATCTGGTGGATCCGCTTTTTCATGACCCAGGTCAGTATGGAATTGATGATCTGCATGCTCTTTGAACTGGCAAAAATAACCCGTGTTGGATGATAACCAAAGCGCGGGATTCGGTAATCAGTAATCGGTGATCAGTAATCGGTGGATTCGACCGGGGATTTAGGACGAGCTACCAATCTAAAACCATACCCTGCATTACTAAGCCCAAGCCCTAAGCGGGGAATCGGTAATCAGTGATCGGTAATCGGTGGATTCGCCCAGGGATTAATAATAATTGTTACTATCTGATTTTGCGGGCCGCGGAATCAAAAATTAACAATAAAAAATCATTAATAATTATTAATAATAGAAGATTCCTACCCTGTTGATTAAGGGACCTCAATCCTCGGTTTCCGGAGTTGAAAGTTTTGACCCAGGTATACCTTTCTGACCATGGGGTCATTGGCGAGTTCTTCTGAGGAGCCTGCCCTGAATAATTTTCCTTCCACCATCAGGTAGGCACGATCGGTGATGGTCAGGGTCTCATCAACATTGTGGTCGGTGATGAGGATGCCGATATTTTTCTTTTTCAACCTGCCGACAATGGATTGGATTTCCTCGACGGCGATGGGATCAACCCCTGCAAATGGTTCGTCGAGCAATACAAACTTAGGATCGACGGCCAGGGCTCGCGCAATCTCGGTTCTTCTTCGTTCTCCCCCGGAAAGCACCATGCCCAGGCTCTTACGCACTTGCGTCAGACTAAATTCTTCCAGCAGCTTTTCAACTTTTTCCTTTCTGTCTTTTTTGCTCATGTCCCTCATTTCCAACGGGGCGAGTATATTTTCTTCCACGGTGAGTTTTCTGAAGACGGAAGCTTCCTGGGCCAGGTATCCAATTCCCAACTTGGCCCGTTGGTACATCGGCAGGGAAGTAATGTTCTCGTCCTCCAGAAAGATTTCCCCTGCGTTGGGTTTGATGAGGCCCACGATCATGTAAAAGCTCGTCGTCTTTCCCGCCCCATTCGGCCCCAGTAGTCCTACGATTTCGCCTTGTTCAACGCGCACCGACACGTTATTCACCACGGTGCGTTTTTTGTATTTCTTAATCAGATTCTCCGCCCTCAAAACCATGTTAATCGAATTTGATGTCTTTAATTCTAAGTTGCAAGGACGTGTGACCGTTGAATGTGTTTTCTTCCAGGGTGAATGCCATCCGAAAGATATCTCCGTTGGAGATCCGATCGTAGTACCCCATCATATCAAAGCCAACGGTACTGAATACGTTTTCATTTCCTTCCTGGCCTGCCAGAAAACGCAAATGCTTCTCTTTGAAGCTGCTGAGCGAATTGAATACAAATATATTTTTGGCTTCAAAGACCGGTTTGGGATTTTCCGGGCCGAATGGCGCCATTTGTTTCATCACCCCGTTGAATTTTGAATTGATCGAATCAAGCCGGATGGGCACATCAATGTCCACGACAGGTGATTGCATCTCTTCCGTAAGGGAGGATGAAACAATTTGTTCAAATCGCTCCTGAAAAGCCTCCAGATTGCTGCGATCCAGAGTGAGTCCCGCCGCATATTTATGGCCTCCAAATTTTTCCAACAGATCGCCGCATTGGGAAATCGCCCCATACAGGTCAAAACCGTGAACACTGCGGGCAGACCCGGTGATTTTATCATTGGATTCGGTGAGGATCACGGTCGGTCGGTAATATTTCTCAACACACCTAGCAGCAACTATGCCAATTACTCCCTTATGCCATGTATTCTTGAAAAGAACAGTAGATTTCGCATTTAGAAGTCTATCACTTCCCTCGATCATAGCAATCGCTTCTTCGGTGATATTCAGGTCAAACTCCCTTCTCAAGTCATTCTTTGTGTCTATTTTTTGCGCCAACGCGTTTGCCTCTTCTTCCGATTTTGAAATGAGAAGTTCAACGGCCCCTTTTGCATGGGCAACCCGACCCGCGGCATTGATCCGGGGCCCGAGTGTAAATACCACACCGGAGATGTCCAGCTCACCTTTTATTCCGGCAATTTCTTTCAACGCTTTTAGACCCGGTAATGGATTTTCGTTCAACTTTTTCAAGCCAAGGTGGGCCAGGACCCGATTTTCTCCGATGATGGGAACAATGTCCGAGGCAATGCTTACCGCCACCAAATCGAGGTACTGATAAACTTCCTCTTCATTGCGGTAACGGCGCGAATAGGCTTGTACCAGCTTAAATCCTAAACCACATCCGCTGAGTTCACTAAAAGGATACTGGCAATCTTCCCGTTTCGGATCAAGCACGGCGACCGCCTGTGGTATGTGTGCGCCGGGCAAATGGTGATCACAAATAATGAAATCAATTCCTTTACTACCCGCCAGCAAGACCATCTCGGATGCCTTAATCCCCAGGTCCAGCGCAATGATCAGGGTGAACCCGTTTTGCTCAGCCCAGATGACGCCGGCCTCCGATACGCCGTATCCTTCTGCATATCGGTCGGGAATATAAAAATCGCAATCCGCATAAAAACTTTTGATATAACTAAACACCAATGCCACCGCAGTGGTGCCGTCCACATCGTAGTCACCGAACACGAGGATTTTTTCACGGTTGAGAACGGCGTTGTGAATTCGCTCCACGGCAGGCTTCATGTCCGTCATGAGAAAGGGATCGTGAAGCTGGTCCGGTGAAGGACGAAAGAATTTCCTGGCCGATTCAAAATCATCAATACCTCGTTGCAACAAAACAGCAGACAGGTGGGGATTGATGTTAATCGAGCTGCTCAGTCGGTCAATCTCTTCCGGGGAGGCAATGGCTTTATAAATCCAGCGTTTGAGCATGATTCATTTCTGTACGTAAAATATGCCGCCTGGCTTGCCGGCCTTTCCCTGCAATCCGGCCTGTCCTTTTCTGCCCTGGTCTCCATCCTTCGAGGGACTTAAACCGCACTGCCCGCCCGTGCCTCCTTCTCCTCCAATCCCGCCAAATCCTCCGTAGGATCTAACGATAATTTTTTCACCCATCATGTTCCTCAGGTTTGTCCCATAGGTTGAAGTTATGGTGAGATTCCCTCCCTGGCCTCCCCTTCCTCCTGCCGCTCCAGCCCCACCATCGCCGCCATTGCCTCCCTGGCAAAG
>DATHFS010000199.1:0-2201 GCA_035317975.1 Cyclobacteriaceae bacterium
CCGGTTCATAGGAAGGATCTTTGCCCACCAGTGTAATATCGGTGCCATGGAGGGTAGTAACCACCGGAATTTCGATACCCTGCGATTTTAAGATTTGCTTTGCCATGTAGGCCGCCGAGGCATGCGGAATAGCGTAGTGCACATGGAGCAAATCAAGCCGCTCATTTTTGACCACGCTCACCATCTTGCTCGCCAGGGCCAGTTCGTAGGGAGGATATTCAAATAATGGATAAGAACGGAAATCAACTTCGTGATAAAACAGGTTTTCATTAAGAAAATCCAATCGGCTGGGCTGAGAATAGGTGATGAAGTGGACTTTATGGCCATTTTGGGCCAAAGCCTTGCCCAGCTCGGTGGCTACAACACCGCTGCCCCCAAAAGTGGGGTAGCAAACAATTCCAATCTTGATTTTCTCCACGACAAGAGGTTTTGAAGTTAAACCGGATTTGGGCCCTTTTGGTTTCACCTAAATTATGGATGGTTCCCGCAATACGTGAAAATCGACTTGTAAATCAGGTCTTGTATCCGGGGACGAATATTGGCGTTTAATATTTTATTGTTGTTCATATCGGGATACACGCGGTTGGAAAGGAAAACATAGACCAGGTTAAAAGCAGGGTCCACCCAAATACAGGTGCCTGTAAACCCCGTATGCCCGAACGTTTTTTGAGAGGCGAACAACGACGTCGGCCCGTTCGGATCATTGATAACGGGTCGGTCCCAACCGAGACCGCGGCGACTATTTTCATATTGCTTTCCCGCGAATAATTCCAAGGTTTCAGGCTTGAAATACTGATTTCCCCCATAGGTGCCCTTTTGCAGCCACATTTGTCCCAGCTTGGCAAGGTCGTTTGCGGTGCTAAACAACCCTGCATGGCCGGCAATGCCGCCGTGCATGGCAGCTCCCTGATCGTGGACGTAACCGATCAGGAGACTCTTCCGGAATAGTTTGTCGTCTTCGGTGGGGGCGATCCGCGAAGCCGGAAATTTTTTAAGGGGAAGATACCCCGTTGTGTAAGCCCCCAAAGGCTCGTACAGGTTTTGCGACAGGAAATCCTGCATGGGCTGATTCAGAATTTTCTCGGCAAGATGCTGCATAATATAGAAGCCCATATCACTATAGCGATAGTCGTACGGTGTGTGTGGGGGCTTGTCAATGACCTTGGCATGGATGATCCATTGCCAGAGACTGTCTTTCATCACTTTGGAAGCGAATAAGTCGGCCGAAACCGGATAGGGATAGTCCGGACTGAACTCCCGGCTATAGTATTCCGGCAAGTAAGCCGAATCTTTCATGGTCTGTGCCCAAAAAGGAAGAAAAGGCCAAAGCCCGGCCTGGTGTGTCAGGATATCCTTAATGATGAAATCCTTTTTGTTCGATTCTCTTAACTCGGGTAAATAAACGGATGCTTTCTTATTGATATCGATCAGCCCCTTCTCCACCATAAACATGACCGTTTGCAACGTGGCCGAGACTTTTGTCAGCGAAGCCAGATCATAAATGGTTTCGTCCGTCACCGGAGCCTTATTGTCGTATGTGAGATAACCAAAGGACCTGTCGTATACCACTTTGCCGTCCTTTGCCACCAGAACACGGCATCCGGGATAGGCTTTGTTGTCTATACCTTCCTGTGCTACCGACCTGATTTCTTCCAATGTCTTGCTGTCCATACCGGCGGCTTCCGGCAGGGTGTAGGCGAACCGGTCGTGGGTGACGGTTATGTCACCTTGCCCTACACGGATCGAATCCGATACATCGGCGGATAAGACACCCTGAGCGCCCATGCCTCCAAAAATAATTTGGGCTGCTATTTTCGGCATGAGGCCTTCGTCGGTATAGGCGGCGAGGAGGGCTGGAATTCCGTCCCACTCTTTCAACTCCAGGGGATTGCCAAAATCACAAAGGATAACTTCTTTTTCCGATGCTATTTTTTTTATGATGGGAGCAATAGCTTTTTGGAAAGCGGCACCCTGTGGGTACAGACCAACCAGGACCACGTCCCCCTGGCCAAGGCGTTCGGCTAAGCCCACGGTATCGGACAACGATAGGACAGCTAGAGTCCGAAGGGGAGCGTATTGGGAAAGATAATGATTGAATTCATTCTGGTCATCGCGGCCCAGTGAAAGGGAAACAAAATGTTTATTTTCAAGCGTTTGGATGGGAATGAGAGCGGAAGAATTGCGGATTACCGTCACCCCTG
>DATHFS010000200.1:0-20430 GCA_035317975.1 Cyclobacteriaceae bacterium
CTCAACCGGTGCTGCCATATATTTTTTGTTCTGTTCGTTATCGATTATCCTTTCACTGCCTTCTTCTTGTTGGCTACCGTCTTACGCTTTCCTTTGCGGGTCCGCGCGTTGTTTTTGGTATGCTGGCCACGGACCGGCAGCCCTTTCCGGTGACGGAGACCGCGATAGCACCCAATGTCCATAAGCCGCTTGATTCCGAGTTGTATTTCCGACTTCAGCGAACCCTCAATTCTGTACTTTTCAGAAATAATGGTACGGATGGCGTTCGATTCTTCATCGGTCCAATCCTTTACTTTCTTATCCCAGCTTACGTGGGCGCCCGACAGGATTTTTTGGGCAGACCTCCGGCCAATACCAAAAATGTATGTGAGGCTTACTTCGCCTCTTTTGTGATCGGGAATATCAACACCTGCAATGCGTGCCATAGTTATCCTTGTCTTTGTTTATACCTCGGGTTCTTTTTGTTGATCACATACAGCTTGCCCTTGCGTCGGATAATCTTGCAATCGGCGCTGCGTTTCTTGATCGATGCTCTTACTTTCATACCGTCTTATTTATATCTAAACGTTATCCTGCCTTTTGTTAAATCGTAAGGCGACATTTCCAATCTCACCTTATCGCCCGGCAGAATGCGGATGTAATTCATCCTCATTTTACCGGAAATATGGGCCAATACCTCGTGACCGTTTTCCAATTGAACCCGAAACATAGCGTTGGACAATGCTTCCTGAATAGTGCCATCTTGTTCTATCGACTTCTGTTTCGCCACTGATACGGATAGTTTTGTTCTATATATTCGTGTGTTGTCAAAATTTCTGTTCTATCCTTATAGATCGCTACCATGTGCTCAAAATGGGCGGAGGGCTTCTTGTCCTGTGTGCGGATCGTCCATCCGTCTGCCTCCTGAACTACACTCTTTGTTCCCATATTGATCATCGGTTCAATCGCGAATACCATCCCCGGCATAATCTTCACTCCCTTTCCCCGCTTTCCGTAATTCGGAACTTCCGGGTCTTCGTGAAGGTCTTTTCCAACACCGTGTCCCACCAGTTCGCGAACCACTCCGTATCCAAATTTTTCCACGTAGGTCTGGATCGCAAAGCCAATGTCGCCGATCCGGTTCCCCGCCTTTGCCTGCTCAATACCGGCGTAAAGCGATTCATACGTCCGGTCCAGCAAGTTCAGCACTTCGGCACTCGCCTCCGGTAACGGATACGTGTATGCCGAATCGCTGTGAAAGCCTTTGTACAACACTCCACAATCAATGGAGATGATGTCCCCGTCTTTCAACTCATAGCCTCCCGGAAAACCATGTACGACCGTTTCGTTGACGGAAATACATAAGGCGGCCGGAAAGCCGTGATAATTTTTGAATGAGGGCGAACCCCCATGGTCCTGTATAAATTCCTCGGCGACTTTATCCAGGTCTTTGGTTTTCACGCCCGGCTTTATCCGTTTCGCTACTTCCCCATGCACCAAGCCTAATACCCTGGCACTTTCTTTAATTACCTGAATATCCTCTTCCGTTTTGTAGTGGACCATTCAAAAATCTAAGCCGCAGCAAACTGAGAACGTCCTTTCACCCTACCGGACTTCATCATCCCTTCATAATGCCTCATCAGCAAATAACTTTCTATTTGCTGGAGTGTATCCAATACCACTCCTACCAAAATCAAAAGCGAAGTACCCCCGTAGAATTGAGCAAAACTCTGTGTGATGCCCGCTTTCACCGCAAATGCGGGAAGGATTGCTACGGCAGCCAGAAAGATGGCGCCCGGTAATGTGATCTTTGATAAAATACTGTCTATAAATTCCGCGGTTTGTTTCCCGGGCTTGATCCCCGGAACAAAACCGCCGTTTCTTTTCAAATTATCAGCAATGTCGTTGGAAGGTACCGTGATCGCCGTGTAGAAAAAGGTAAACACCAGGATCAGGAACGCAAACAACAAATTGTATTGCCAGGAGGTAAAGTCAGCGAAGGTACTGCCCACGTAAGCACCGATGTCGCTGTCCCTCCAGATTCCGGCCAGCAAGGGCGGAATGAACATCAACGCCTGAGCGAAGATGATCGGCATGACACCAGCCGAGTTCAATTTCAGGGGGATAAAATCCCTTTTGCCGCCATACAGTTTATTCCCCACTACTTGTTTGGCGTATTGAACCGGTATTTTACGGGTTGCCTGTGTTAATGCAATGACGCCGACCACGACAAAGAACAAGGCTAATCCCTCCAGGATCACGAGCAACAAGCCGCCCATTCCTTTGGATTGGATTTCCTGAACGATGGCGGCCGGAAACCGTGACACGATACCAATCATGATCAGCATACTGATCCCGTTCCCTATTCCTTTATCGGTGATCCGCTCACCCAGCCACATGCAGAACATGGTGCCGGCCACGATAATGATGATCGATGAAACCGTGAAAAACAAACCCGGATTATAGATCGCGTCTGTATTAATGGTAGCCCGAAGGTATCCATACGATTGTGCGGCCGTGATCAGGATCGTCAGGACCCGGGTGAATTGATTTAATTTCTTTCTTCCACTCTCTCCTTCTTTTTGAAGCTTGGTAAAATGGGGGACGGCTACCGTCAACAATTGAACGACGATCGAAGCCGAGATGTACGGCATGATCCCCAATGCAAAAATCGATGCCCGGCTGAAGGAGCCTCCCAGGAATGTATTGAGTAAATCAAAAATACCTCCCTGGTTCCCAGTCAATTTTGACGCATTGACGCCGGGAAGCACAATATAGGACCCCAACCGGAAGATGACCAGGAACCCGATGGTATTCAGGATCCGGACCCTCAGGTCTTCGATCGAAAAAATATTCTTTAAAGTTGTAAAGAACCGCTTCATTGTTTGACTTTCGTGGCTGTGCCGCCAGCGCTTTCAATTGCTTTTGTCGCCGTAACTGAAAAAGCATGGGCTTCCACACTCAACTTGCTTTTCAATTCGCCTCTTCCTAATACTTTTACTTTATCCTTCTTGCCAACGATCCCATGATCCACCATTACCTGGAGGCTGAGGGCCGAGGCCTTGGTCGTTTTTGCTAATTCTTCCAGTACATCCAGGTTGATCGCCTTGAAGTACACTTTATTATTATTCTTGAACCCGAACTTCGGGACGCGTCTTTGCAAGGGCATCTGACCCCCTTCAAAACCGATTTTCTTGTGATACCCGGAGCGCGACTGAGCCCCTTTGTGACCACGCCCTGACGTGCTCCCGCCGGAACCCTGGCCTCTCCCGAGGCGGTTATTATTTTTTACCGAGCCTGCTGCCGGTTTTAGTTCGTGCAGTTTCATTTTATAATGCTTTTACGCTCACCAGGTGACTTACTTTCTTTACCATGCCCTCAATCTGCGGAGTATATGAAACTTCCACCGACTGATGAACTCTGCCGAGCCCGAGCGACTGAATCGTACGTTGCTGGGTTTCCGGCCTCTTGATCATACTCCGGGTTTGGGTAATCATTACCTTCTTTGCCGTCGGAGTACCTTTCTCTTTCTTTGCCATACCGATTAACCGTTGAAAACTTTAGATAAAGAAATACCCCTGTTGCGGGCAATCGTTTGAGGGTCCCTCATCGTCGTCAACGCCTTAAAGGTAGCCTTGACCACATTGTGCGGATTGGACGACCCTTTCGACTTCGCCAATACATTGTGCACACCGGCGCTTTCCAACACCGCCCGCATAGCGCCACCGGCGATAACGCCCGTACCGGGTGAGGCCGGCTTCAACAACACCAGTCCGCCGCCAAATTTTCCAATCGACTCATGCGGCACGGTGCCCTTGATGATTGGCACTTTTACCAGATGTTTTTTTGCGTCATCGATCCCTTTGGTGATCGCATCGGTGACTTCGTTGGCTTTACCCAGTCCGTAACCCACCACGCCATTCCCATCGCCTACGACTACAATGGCCGCGAAACTAAACCTTCTTCCGCCTTTCACCACTTTGGCAACGCGCTGAATGGCAACTACCTTTTCCTTCAGGTCGATCTCGCTGGCTTTTACCGTGCTGACGTTACTTTGTGTCATGAGTCTTTTAAAATTTTAAACCTCCCTCTCTGGCGCCCTCGGCCAAAGCTTTGATGTTTCCGTGATATAAATATCCGTTGCGGTCGAATACGATCTGTTGAATGCCGTTCGCAATTGCTTTCTCGGCTACTTTCTTGCCCACGCCCTTTGAGATATTCAAATTCACGCCGCCTTTCTTGTCCAACTCCACGGAGGAAGCTGCCGCCAGCGTGTGGCCCTTGAGGTCATCGATAATCTGTGCATAGATGACTTTGTTGCTCCGGAATACAGAAAGCCGGGGCCGGTCAGCCGTCCCTTCCACTTTCTTGCGGACCCCCAACTTAATCCGGGTCCTTCTCTCTATTTTTGGTTTCGCCATGATCTTATCAATTATTTAGCAGCGGCCTTACCGGCTTTTCTGCGAACAAATTCACCTACATAACGGATACCCTTGCCTTTATAAGGCTCTACTTTTCGCAACGACTTGATCTTTGCGGCAAGCTGTCCGATCAATTGTTTATCCACGCCTTCGAGGATGATTTTCGGGTTGGCTCCTTTTTCGGTAACGGCCTGCAATTTCAATTCTGAGGGCACGGCCAGAAACACGCTGTGGGAATATCCTAAACTTAACTCGAGTACATTTCCTTGTGCCGACGCTTTGAACCCAACACCGATCAATTCCAATTCCCGGCGATATCCCTTGCTCACCCCTTCTACCATGTTGGCAATTAAAGCACGGTACAAGCCATGCATTGCTTTATGGCGTTTCTGTTCGGTCGGACGATGAACAACAACGTCATTCGCTTCCTGGGTCACTTTGAAGTCAGGATCCAGCGTTTGGTGAAGTTCACCTTTAGGGCCTTTTACAGTCACCTTATGGGTGCCCTCGGCAAAGGTGAACGTAACCCCCTTGGGAAGCGAAACCGGTAATCTACCTATTCGTGACATGGTCGTTCAATTATTAATAGATATAACACAATACCTCTCCACCCACATTCATTGCCTTGGCCTCCTTGTCGGTAATCACCCCTTTGGAGGTCGACAGGATCGCGATACCCAGGCCATTCAACACCTTGGGAAGCGAATCCGCCGCTTTATATTGACGAAGGCCGGGGGAACTGATCCGGGCCAGTTTCGTGATCGCAGACTCCTTGGTTTCCGGATTGTACTTCAGCGCAATCTTGATACTACCCTGTTTGTTATCCGTATCCTCAAACTTGTAGTTAAGGATATACCCTTTATCGAAAAGTACCTTCGTAACCTCCTTTTTCAGGTAAGAGGCAGGAACTTCCACGACGCGGTGGCGTGCCTTGATGGCATTGCGCAACCGGGTCAAATAATCTGCTATCGGATCAGTCGTTTTCATTCATTTATTTAAAAAGCAAACCAGTCAAAAAACGGGGCTGCAAATTTATTCAATCCTTTTCGTTATTCAAACCGCTCTGAGGGTTTTCCCCTCAAATAGCGGGTTTATTACCAGCTTGCCTTTGTCAATCCCGGTATTTTGCCGTCAGAAGCCATTTGGCGGAACTGATTGCGGCAAATGCCGAACTTCCCCATGTAGCCCCGGGGCCTTCCCGTGAGCTTGCAACGGTTCCGGATCCGGACCGCCGAAGAGCTTCTCGGCAGTTTGTCCAGGGCAGCCCAGTCACCGGCCACTTTTAAGGCCTGCCGCTTCTTTTTATAGCGTTCAACCAAGTCTGCTTTCTTCTTGTCCCTGGCGATAATGGATAATTTGGCCATGCGTATTAATTAATTTTTATTCATAAAAGGCATTCCCAATGCTTTCAACAACTCAAAACTCTCTTCGTCCGTGCCGGCCGTCGTGACGAACGTAATATCCATACCGTTGATTTTTGCCACTTTGTCGATGGAAATCTCCGGGAAGATGATCTGTTCTTTCACTCCCAATGTGAAATTGCCGCGGCCGTCAAAGCCTTTGTCGCTAATGCCCTTGAAATCCCGCACGCGTGGCAACGCTACATTGACCAGCCGGTCCAAGAATTCGTACATGCGGTCGCCGCGGAGCGTAACGCGCACTCCGATGGGCATATTCGCCCGCAATTTGAAATTAGAAATATCCTTCTTGGATTTCGTCGGCACAGCTTTCTGTCCGGAGATGGTGGTGATCTCTTCGAGTGCGACATCCACGAGTTTCTTGTCCGCTACCGCTGCACCAACTCCTTTGTTGATACAGATCTTTTCCATCTTCGGCACTTGCATCACCGACTTGTACTGAAACTTTTCTTTCAGGGTCGGGATGATTTCCTTTTGATACTTTTCTTTTAGTCTTGGAGTTGCCATTACTTGATAAATCCTCCTGTTTTCTTCGAATACCGTTGAAGCTTCCCTTTTTCGTTAAGTTTTCTTCCTGTCCGGATTGCTATTCCGCTGGCAGGATCGACGAGCATCAGGTTGCTGATATGAAGTGTGCCTTCGATCTTCTTGATGCCTCCTTCGGGCTTGCCCGCCGATGGCTTCTGATGTTTGGTCATCATATTAACGCCTTCCACCACAGCACGACTCTTGTCCGTGATCACTTCCATGACCTTGCCGGTCTTGCCTTTGTCATCTCCGGCAATCACTTTCACCATGTCGCCTTTGCGGATATGAAACTTGGGCTGTTTGTTATATTTTCTTTCCATCTTATAAAACTTCTGGGGCCAGTGAAATAATCTTCATAAACTGCTTTTCTCTCAGTTCGCGCGCCACAGGGCCGAAGATGCGTGTACCGCGGGGCTCGTCCTGGGGGGTAAGCAGAACAGCCGCATTGTCTTCAAAACGGATGTACGATCCGTCTTTTCGTCTGATCTCTTTTTTCGTGCGCACCACCACGGCGGTCGATATCGATCCCTTTTTAATCTGACTGGTAGGGATAGCCGACTTCACGGTGACAACAATCTTGTCGCCCACAGAAGCATAGCGCCTTTTGGTTCCGCCAAGTACATGAACCACGAGCACTTCCTTGGCTCCGCTATTGTCTGCTACAATGAGTCTGCTTTCGTTCTGTATCATGATTACTTCGCTTTTTCAATGATTTCCACCAATCTCCAACGCTTGTTCTTACTCAGCGGACGCGTCTCCATCACGCGAACGGTATCGCCTATTCCGGCCGTATTTTGTTCGTCGTGCGCCATCAACTTCGTCGTTTTCTTCATGAACTTCCCATAGATCGGATGCTTCACTTTGCGTTCGATAGCCACACTGATTGACTTCGTCATCTTATTGCTCACTACCTTACCGATACGTTCTTTTCTCAGGTTCCTTTCCATGGTCAATTTATTTTTGAAGCTCCTTCGCCGTCAATTGGGTTTTTAGCCTTGCTACCAGCTTGCGGGCCTCCTTGATCCTCATCGGATTTTCAATGGCCGAAACCTGGTGCGCAAACTTCAGTTTTCTTAGCGCCTCTTGTTCGCTTTTGACTTTTTCCCTGAGTTCCTCCAGGGAGAAGCCTTTTATCTCTTCGCTTTTCATTTCTTTCAATTATTCAACGTAGTCTCTTCGGATACTGAACTTGGTTTTGATCGGGAGCTTGCCTTCTGCCAACGTCAACGCTTCTTTGGCCGTAGCGATATTGACGCCACCCGCCTCAAACAGGATCGTTCCGGGCTTCACAACAGCCACCCAATATTCAGGTGCGCCTTTCCCTTTACCCATCCGCACTTCAGCAGGTTTGCGGGTGATCGGCTTGTCGGGAAAAATCCGGATCCACACCTGGCCTTCCCGCTTCATTGCACGAGTAACTGCTACACGGGCTGCTTCCAACTGGCGGGCCGTGATCCAACCGGCTTCCATCGATTTCAATGCGAACGACCCGAAGGAGATCGTATGACCTCTTGTCGCCAGCCCCTTTACGCGGCCTTTCTGCATTTTTCTAAACTTGGTCCTCTTAGGCTGTAACATACGTTAATTCAAAATTCAAGATTCACATTCAAAATGATGACCCGTTGCTTGAGATTATCTCTTCGGTCTCGGACCACCTCCACGATTAGGGCCTCCGCGATGATCTCCTCCGCGGTCACCACCACCACCCCTGCGGTCGCCGCCGCCTCCGCGCTCATTTCTCTCACCACGTCCACCCCCTCTGCGCTCTCCACCACCTTGTCCTCCGCCGGCTTTGTTTTCACCGCCAGGACTATTGATCATTCCGATATTCGGCGACAGGTCACGCTTGCCGTAAACCTCCCCCTTGAAAATCCATACTTTAATACCAATCTTACCGTATACGGTTTGTGCTTCCGAAATCGCATAATCGATGTCGGCGCGAAGTGTGTGCAAAGGGATCCGGCCTTCTTTGTATTGTTCGGTACGGGCCATGTCTGCACCCGCCAAACGGCCTGATACTTTTACTTTAATACCTTCCGCACCCACCCTCATGGCAGAAGCAATAGCCTGCTTCATCGCCCGGCGATATGAAATCCGTGCCTCCAACTGTTGCGCAATCGATTCGCCCACGAGCTTTGCATCCAACTCAGGACGCTTTATCTCGAAGATGTTGATCTGCACATCCTTCTTGGTGATTTTCTTTAACTCTTCCTTGATCTTGTCGACTTCGTTGCCGCCTTTGCCGATCACCACGCCGGGACGGGCCGTATGGATCGTCAAGGTGATACGCTTCAACGTACGTTCGATAACGACTTTAGAAATACCGCCTTTCTGGATACGGGCGTCTACGTATTTCCTGATTTTTTGGTCTTCTACCAGCTTCTCGGAAAATCCTTTACCGCCGAACCAACTGGAGTCCCAGCCGCGGATGATCCCTAACCTAAAGCCTACTGGATTAGTCTTTTGTCCCATTATTCCTTCGTTTCTTTTACTGTCGCTTTCTTTTCCACTTTTACCTCAGCAGGCATCCGATCGACTACCAGTGTAACGTGATTGGAGCGCTTGCGTACCCGGTGGGCTCTGCCTTGTGGTGCAGGCCGGAGGCGTTTCAACATGCGGCCTCCATCGACGAAAATCTCTTTGACGAAGAGGTCTGCTTCTTCCAACTTCGTATCGGTGTTCTTGGACTCCCAATTTGAAATGGCCGAGAGCAATAATTTTTCGAGCCGGGCAGCCGCCTGCTGGGACTCGTATTTCAGAATGTTCAATGCATTGCTTACACGCTCTCCGCGGATCAGGTCTACCACCAATCTCATCTTGCGGGGAGACGTGGGCACGTTTTTAAGGTACGCTGTAGCGGGGCCCTTCCTGGCAGCCTCTTTAACGGCCGCTATCTTGGCTCTCTTTACGACAGACCGCTTTACTTTCTTCGTTGTCTCAACAACGTTGGTCGTCACAACAACTGCTTCCTTTTCCTTGATCTTCTTCACGTTCTTCGCCATAATACTTATGATTTAGAAGCTGAAGCTTCCGCTTTATTGTTGCCGGAGTGTCCTTTGAACACACGGGTCGGGGCAAATTCGCCCAGCTTGTGGCCCACCATGTTTTCGGTGACATATACAGGGATAAACTTGTTGCCATTGTGCACGGCAAACGTGTTCCCCACTAAATCGGGAGTGATCGTCGATCTCCGGGACCACGTCTTGATTACCGACTTCTTGCCCGATTGCTCCATGGCCGTTACTTTTTTAGCCAAGCGCTGATCGAGATACGGACCTTTTTTAACTGACCTTCCCATTATTTCTTCCTCCTTGCAATGATTAAACCATCAGAATATTTCTTTGGATGCCTGGTCTTCTTTCCTTTTGCCAGTAAGCCCTTTCGCGACCTAGGGTGGCCACCGGAAGCACGACCTTCACCACCCCCCATCGGGTGATCAACCGGGTTCATCGCTACACCGCGAACGCGAGGACGAACACCTCTCCACCGGCTGCGGCCTGCTTTCCCCACACTTTCGTTCATATGATCGGAATTGGAAACTGCGCCGACCGTCGCCAAACACTTTACTAATACGTTCCGCATTTCGCCGGAAGGCATCTTCAGTGTAGCATACCTGCCTTCGCGGGCAAGAAGCTGTACAAACACACCTGCACTGCGCGCGATAGAAGCTCCTTTACCGGGCTTATTTTCAACGGCGTGAATAATAGTACCCAACGGAATCTTCGAAAGCGGAAGAGTATTCCCTACTTCTGGTGCAACATCTTCTCCTGAAACAACAGTCTGCCCCACTTTCAATCCATTGGGGGCCAAAACGTAGGACTTGAATCCATCGGCATAATAAAGTTTGGCAACACGGGCCGTCCTCGTCGGATCGTATTCGATCGACTTTACCGTTGCAGGAATACCAAAGCGATCGCGTTTGAAATCGATGTCTCTGAGTTTCTGCTTGTGGCCACCGCCAATGTAGCGCATGGTCATGCGGCCCTGGCTATTACGACCGCCGGTTTTTTTCAGCGTGGTCAGCAAGGATTTCTCGGGTTTGGACTCGGTGATGTCATCGAACCCGGGAGAAAGCCTGTGGCGCGTGCCTGGAGTTACCGGTTTAAGTTTTTTCAACGCCATGGACTATGATTTTATGGGATTAAAGATTTGATTAGACGTTACTGTAAAAATCAATGACTTCGCCTTCGGCCAGCTTGACAATGGCTTTCTTGTAATTCGGCTTCCGGCCGGCCAGTACGCCTGCCTGGGTGAAACGTGTTTTGTGCTTGCCCATCACGGTGATGGTATTGACTTTTTGCACATTCACACCGTATTGCTTTTCCACTGCTTGTTTGATCTCCACCTTGTTGGCACGGGCATCAACAATAAACCCATACTTGCCCTTCTCATTCAAGGCAGATATCTTCTCCGTAACCAGGGGTGATTTTAAAATGCTCATCGGCTTACTGCTTATTTAATATGGTGTCAATCTTACTGAGGGAGCTTTCCACCAGAATCAACTGGTCGGCATTCATCACGTCGTAGGTGTTGATCTGGCTAACCGTAATGATTTTGGCGTTTTGAATATTTCTCCCTGACTTAACAATATTTTGATTGGCTTCAGGAAGGACGAGGAGGGTTTTTTTATCCTGGAATGACAGGGACTGAAGAAGGCTGATGTACAACTTGGTTTTAGGGGCGTCAAAATTGAAATCTTCCAGGATTGCGATGGAATTGTCCTTCGCTTTGTACGTCAGCGCCGACTTCCTGGCGAGGTCCTTAACTTTCTTGTTGAGTTTAAAAGAATAATCCCGTGGTTGTGGGCCGAAAACTCTTCCCCCGCCTTTGAACTGCGGATTTTTAATATTCCCCGCACGCGCACCGCCGGTCCCTTTCTGTTTCTTGATCTTTTTGGAAGACCCTGAAATCTCATTGCGTTGTTTTGACTTATGCGTCCCCTGGCGCTGATTGGCCAGGTAACTTTTTACATCCAGCCAGATGGCGTGGTCGTTGGGCTCAATGCCGAAAACCTCCGTGGAGAGGTTCACTTTGCGACCTGTTTTTTCGCCGCTATGTTTTACAACCGCTATGTCCATCACTTTTGGAGAATTATTGTTGAGTTCTTGGCTCCCGGAACGGAACCGCTGATTAAGATCAAATTTTGTTCGGCCATGATTTTCACCACTTTCAGGTTGAGAACCTTTACGCGGTCATTTCCCATACGGCCTGGCAGACGCTTTCCTTTAATTACACGGGAAGCAAAAGACGCATTCCCCATAGACCCCGGTGCACGAAGCCGGTTATGCTGACCGTGCGTCTGGCCTCCAACACCGGCAAAACCGTACCGTTTTACAACACCCTGGAATCCTTTACCTTTTGAGGTACCCACACAATCAATAAAGTCGCCTTCAACGAAAATGTCCTGGACCTTAATCTCTTTGCCGAGTTCTGCGATGCTGTCGAATTCGGAACCAAAATCCCTGAACTCCACTAACCTCCTTTTTGAGGTTGTATTGGCCTTCTTAAAGTGGCCTTGCATCGCCATGCTCGTATTTTTGTCTTTTTTCTCACCAAAGGACAACTGCAACGCCTTGTATCCATCGGTCTCCTGGCTCTTCACTTGAGTGACCACACAGGGTCCTGCCTCAATGACCGTAACCGTGATATTCGTGCCGTCAGCACCGAATACGCTGGTCATTCCTACTTTACGTCCAATTATTCCTGGCATGGTTGAAACCTGTTTTGCTTGTTTCTAAACTGTTTTGCGGGTTTCTTACCGCAAAAAGGACTGCAAAGATAGGAACTGTTAGGTAGTTACCAAACCTGGATTTCAAAAAATGACAGGGATTTTCAGCATTTGACGGCTGCATTCATTTAGTGAGATCTCCTGCCTCTGATTTTCAGGAGGTTAACAACCCTTTGACAGGTGAACAAAGTCTTTGCATTTCATTTCCTGTTTGTGCGCTCATTGGGGTACTTTGCCGGACTATTTCAAAACTGGTGATCAAAACGAACCATCCCGGGAAACCCATTCTTATCCTGTTTGCGGCTGTTGCCGTATTGTTTCTGATCAATATCTCATTAGGAAGCGTCAAAATCCCGCCCAGCGCAGTTTTCTCGACTTTGACGGGTCAATCACAGGATTCTATCTGGAACGATATCCTCTGGCACTTCAGGCTCCCTAAAGCCGTGACCTGCATTCTGGCCGGTGCCGCCCTGGCCTCAGGGGGACTGATGATGCAGACACTGTTCCGAAACCCTTTGGCAGGACCCGATGTGCTCGGTCTGAGTTCCGGGGCAAGTTTGCTGGTTGCCGTTGTGATCCTGGCAAGCCGGTCGGGGTCGGTTCTCCTCCTTCACATCAGCACCAATCCCTGGAGTGTGGCATTGGCGGCGAGCACCGGAAGTATTCTGGTTTTCCTACTCGTCATCGGCCTGGCCCAGCGAGTGAGTGATAATGTTTCGCTACTGATCGTCGGGTTAATGATCAGCGCCACCGCTTCCGCCATGGTCAGTATCCTTCAATTCCTGAGCAAAGCAGACGACTTGCAGGCTTTCATGATCTGGACCCTTGGAAGTGTCGGGGGAACAGCCTGGCGCGAAATTCAAGTGCTTGCCATCATACTGCTCATCGGAAGCATCATCGCCTTCCGATCAATGAAATCATTAAATGCCTGGCTCCTGGGAGAAAATTATGCACAAAGTCTGGGCATCAATATTAAACGGTCCCGTTTTTGGATCGTGTTGTCGACCAGCCTAATGACGGGAACTGTCACCGCCTTCTGCGGACCCATCGCATTTGTAGGGTTGGCAGTTCCCCACCTTGTGCGATTATTGATTAATACCTCCAACCATAAAATACTGTTGCCTGCCGTCATGCTGGGCGGCGCTTCACTGATTTTACTGTGCGATATCCTGGCCCAATTGCCCGGGAGCACGCAGATCCTTCCTTTGAATGCAGTCACCTCCTTGATTGGGGCGCCTGTTGTTATTTGGGTGGTAATGCGGAGTCGGTGATCGGTTATCGGTGACCGGTGGATTCGGCTTAGTATTTAACATTGTGGCCACACATTTGGTAACCTTGGGTTCGCCACCGTTTTTTCACCCTTAGTATCTAAGATCATGGCCACACTATTAGTAACTTGCATTCTCCACCGATCACCGATTACCGATCACCGATCACCAATTTGGTATATTTGAAAACGGTAAAAATTAAGTCAACTATAGAAACTACCCTCCAGACCCACAACCTCACCCTGGGCTATACAACAGGCCGGTCAGAAAACAGACTTTTCGAAAGTCTGAACGTATCGCTTCCCCCCGGTCAACTTGTTTGTCTTATGGGACCGAACGGTTCAGGCAAGTCGACGTTGATCCGTACGCTGGCCCGTCTTCAGAGACCCTTGTCGGGAACACTTTCTGAGAACAATGAAAAAAGTATTGCGCTGGTGTTGACCGATCGCGTCACGTCGTCGTCGATGTCGGTTTACGAATTGATTACGTTCGGTCGATACCCTTACCTGGGTTGGAACATTGCTCTTACCCGGGAGGATAGGGACATCGTCGATGAGGTCATTCAGGAGGTGCGCATTTCGCACCTGGTCGATAAGAAAATCAATGAGCTCAGCGACGGCCAGGTACAAATGGCCATGATTGCGCGTGCCCTGGCTCAACGCACGCCAATTCTTTTACTCGATGAACCAACGGCCCACCTCGACCTGAACAACCGTTTAGAGATCATGAATCTCCTGCGAAAATTGGCCCGTACCCAACACAAGGCAATTTTAGTCGCTACCCATGAGCTCGATCTTGCCTTACAGACGGCTGACCGGATCTGGCTGGCAACACCCGACAAGAAAATCAAAGTCGGTATTCCCGAAGACCTGGTACTGGACGGCTCCCTCGACGACGTATTTCAATTCAAAGGCTTTGACCTGAAAACAGGAAAAATTAATCACGACCCTCACCGCGGCCTTGCTATCAAGGTTGTCGGCACAGGTCATGAATTACTCTGGACCAAAAATGCGCTGGAGCGAAATGGATTTGAAATTTCAGGAAACGGTAAAATCGAGGTTGTCATTGAATCTGGAAAATCGTTGGCTTGGAGGATTGGCGACAAAAAGTTTCCCTCCCTTCGGGATTTGGTGGATGGGTTAAAGCAGTAATCGGTAATCGGTAATCGGTAGTTTGTACAAGGTGATCAGTAATCGGCTAACCTTTCAAGTATAAAGGGCTGTATACTTTAAGTACCAGCCTTGTTGCTGTTCGCGGAGGAGGCGGGTGGGAGACACCAACAAGCTTCATTGCACTGCACGTTTTGCTAGCCTCCTTGGCGATATACTCTTGGAATCAACTACCAGTTGGACTACAAACTGTCTGTGTACTTGGCTCTACCGATCACCGATCACCGATGACCGATCACCGCTCACCAGCTCCACCCCTAAACCAGGTCTCTCAGAACACCACATCACCCCATCCTTCAAAATAAATCCCCCCTTCACAACATCGTTGGCCAGGTCCAGGCTACCGTCGAGATCAATATATTTGGTATTACTACAGGCAAAGGCAGCATGCAACGCCGCAGTGATGCTGACGATACTCTCATCATTACATCCCCAAAAAAGATCAATGCCGGAAGCGAGGCCCACGTCTGCAATTTTCAATGCCTGGCTGATGCCCCCGCACTTCATTAGCTTGATGTTGAATATACCAACTGCGCGGGGGGGTTGGACGAGAACCATGGCGTCGCTGAGCGACAACAAGGACTCGTCTGCCGCCACTTTCGCTTTCAGTTCCTCCGGCAGGCTTTTCAGGTCCGCTACCGCCGAGGCTGGTAAGGGCTGCTCAATCAATTCGATATTTAACGGCAGCGTCTTATTGTAAAACAGTTTAGTTTGTTCGACTGAATATCCCTGGTTGGCATCGATCCGGATCGTAAATCGCTTGCCAAATTTTTCGCGCAATTTCACCAACCGCTCAATATCTTCATCGGGGTCTTTCCCGAGTTTTATTTTGAGAATAGTAAATCCTTTCTTTCCATACTCCTCCGCTTCTTTTAAAGTCTCGGTTACGCTTTTGATGCCAATTGTATTCGACGTGGGCAGAGACTTTATTTTCTGGCCCAGGGAGCGGACGAGCGGAACGTCCAGGTATTTTGCGAAAGCATCGTGGAGTGCAATATCGATGGCAGCCCGGGCAGCAGGAGTAGTTGGAAATTTCTTCCATACCTCAAACGCAAGCAGATGGAGTTCGCGGATATCCCGGCCGATCAGGAATTCGAGATTTTTTTCCTGGAGCGCCCCGAGGGTCTGGCCCATCGATTCGCCTGTAACGTATTCGCTCGGGTTGCCCGCTCCGATACCGGTGATCCCATTGTCGAGGACGATTTCGACGAAGGCATTCAGCACTTCGTCCACCGTTTTGAATGCGATCGTGTAAGGCTTGGTATTCCCCAGGTCGGCGCTCCAGACACGGATATTCTTTATTCCTGGCATGATCAGATCAATAAGGACAATTAAACCTGTGCAATGGATTTCTCAATCATGTCCCGGAAGACAGGCACCAACCGGTCGACACCCTCTTCCAGCGGAAGGACAACGGGGATACCCAGTTCTTTTTCATATCGGTCCGCATAGTCGCGCGATTCCTGAGGAGTCATTTTTGAGGTATTGATGGTCATGGCTACCGTCGGAGCCCCATACATTTTTATCAGGGCGATCTCCTCTTTCGGATCGGGAATATAAGCCGGGTAAAATTCCATGTCCTTATACTGTTTGCGAAGCGGGTGGTGTTGCAGGACCACCGCATTGGCGTCCGCCGACACAATCCATTCGGAGCCGGCCGGACCGCTGGGGTTGCGCAAGGCAGATTGACCTTCGATAAAAATAATGTCCGGCTTGGCACCCTGCCAACACTGAACAACGGCATGTTCCATCTCGCCCGAGATAAAATCATTTAAGGTGCTGTCAAAGACAAAACCGTATTGGGCGCCTTGCATCCAGCCGGTCTGCCCGGTATAGATCATCTCGGCGCGATAGCCCGCCTTCTTCATCGCCTCCGTCAAAAAACGAGCGGTAGTCCTCTTACCGAGAGAGCAGTCGGTACCCAGCACAGCTATCTTCGGACAGTGAACGCTTTTTATTATGCCCGACCAGAAGTGAAGGTCTTTTACTTTTTTGGGTTTCCTCACATCGATGATCTCCAGGCCTTTTTCTCGTGCCAGATGAGCCAGTTCGGGGATGTCGGAAATGTATTCATGCAATCCATTGACCAATCCCAATCCCTGCTCCAGTGCCTGCTGCAACATGGCGCGGAGAGAATCGGGAATGACTCCTCCTTTTGTCGCCACACCGACCACAGCGTATTTTGCCTTCTCTTTACTCTTTCTTATAAAATCAGCGATCGTTGCATACACAGGAATATGGCGCATCTTTCCATCCAGCACTTCACCGGCATCTTTACCGGCGTGCTGTTGGTCGATCACACCGAGAATCGTAAACCGGTCGGTACCCCTGATCAGGCCATGGGCCGTTTTTCCGCTGACAGAATCCAGGAAGCCTGCGGTGATGATGATGGCATTGGTCTTAAGCATAAAGCGGTATTGCGGGCGGAAAATTTCGTGGAATCGTTCCTAATGTCCAAATAATCTTGGTTTACTTCCAAAATTAATTTATCCGAGGATCCACAAGCAGTCAGATTGTTTATTTTTGATTCCAGCGCCGCAAAATCAGCAATCACAAATCAGCAATAAACAATCAAAAATCAGTCACATGAATTGTTTATTTTTCATTGTTGATTTTTGACCACAAAACCACGGATGCTCCCCCTAATAACTAATGACCGATGACTAACGACTAAACTAATGACTACTCTCCCGGTCATACGTGAACGTGAATTCTCCCAGGTTTGGCTTCCTCAGCCGGACTCTCTTCAATTCATGGTTGTAAATCAACTGCCCCAGGTTCCTCATGAAAGGGTATCCGAGGGTCATGTATTCGTACTTTCCATCGTTGTAAATTCCATCCGTGTTGGCATGGATCACAGCCGAAAGCATAAATTCGATTTTGTGTTCAAAATCAATGATGTAGGCATTGTCGATCAAATAGCCATAGGCATCGCCTGCCTTGTTGAAGATGCGAAGGCCCGGAGGGATCGCATCTTTCCGGTTGGCAAACATCAGGAACTTACTATAAGCAGGATAATAAATCGTGTCGCTGAAATACGCCGGAAATAATGTTTCCGTTGGCAACTGCGACATGTATTTCAATACATACCTGCGGTCTTCTTCGTTGATGTTGAACCTCTTTTTGACCGGTACGGTCCATGGAAAAATAAGGGCGCGCAACACCCGTTGTTGTTCCGTCAGCGGATAGAAATTCTTATAGCTGAAATCAAACGGCTCATGGATCAGTGTGTCATTTTTGTAGTAGCCGACACCTTTTAATACGATGTCCCCGGCCGGAATTGAATCGCCCGAGAGCATAGGCTGACTATACACCACCGCATCCTTATCTACAAACCGGATGGCTTCCGTGTGCCGGTTCTCATTCGGTGTCAGCGAACGCTCCAGCCGATGAAGCAAGCGGATGGTGTAGCCCTTCCTGCGCAATAGTTCATTCGCCGCTTTTTGTCCCATGAATTCATATAACCTGTTATAGGCGGCGTTATCGCTGGCAATCAGGATCTTTTTCACATAGTGAGCGACGGAAGGCAAGCCGGTTTCGGAAGTGGAATCGTTGGTGACGGTAACATGGCCCGAGAAAACACTATCGCTAAACATGGGAGTAAACTTATCCAGGCCTTTTATCTGCAGTTGCCGAAGCTTTTCGAGGGAAAGCAAAACGATCGGTAATTTTACTGTCGACGCGGGATAAAAATAACGGCTGGAATCAACATTAAAATAAAAAGACCTGAAATCTGGCATGTTATTGGCATCCCTGTTGATCTGTGTATAGATGATTTGTATTTCCAGGCTGTCTTTGCGATCGATGAAGTATTGAAATCGTTCCGGATCGCGAAGCATTACGTCACGTAGCAAATTGTCGTTTTGATCAAACTGACAGTGGCCATTTGAAATAAAAAGACCTACGCACGCGAAAGAAAGAAACCATTTTTTCATAAGGGAAGAACCGAGCACAAAATTAGCGTAATTTTGAATGGTCCCGGAAAGGTCTCCCGCAGATATACGCAGAACAAGTCTGCGAAAATCTGCGAGATCCGACTACGCTAAGGCTTCGTCGGACAGGTCTGCGGGAAACAAATTCAGTACTTAATCCAACTATGTATGAAATATTTCCTATTTATGATGATCATGAGTTCCTTTACCTGCGGGCTTGCACAATCGTTGGTAGGAACCTGGCAGCAAATGGAAAACAAGACCTGCTTTGAAAGTCAGTTGCCGGAGAGTCAGACCGAAAAGGAGCTCTTGCCTGACATGAGCAGTTCTTCTCAAACGGCGGTGGCCAAGCTGATTCGTTTCGATGCCAAGAACCGCGGAGAAGAAGGCATTTTCTCAAAAGGAAAGAAAAAAGGAAGTAGTATGAATGCCTTCCAATATAAGGTGACTGGAAATGAACTCCTTTTGCTCGATAAGAAATCCGGGATCATGACACAACATTTTGTTATTGACGAACTCAGCGAATCGATGTTGAAGATTCACGATGCGTTGAAAGACTGTGAGTCGAGGACTTTCTCGCGAGTTAAATAGTGTTTCCCGGCGGAATTGTTTCCCGCAGACCTGTCCGACGAAGCCTTAGCGTAGTCGGATCGCGCAGATTTTCGCAGAATTATTTGAGGCGGAATTCCGCCGTAGCCTTGGCGAAGGCGGATCGCTGCAGATTTTCGTAGAATTAAAATCAGTGCAACCTAATCTAACTCTAGCGAGCTTATAGAAGAAGTTCTGCGTAAATCTGCGAGATCTGCGGGAGACAAACCGCAATAGCGCTGCGTAAATCTGCGCGATCTGCGGGAGACAAAACCGCAACCACACTGCGTAAATCTGCGCGATCTGCGGGAAACAAATCCGCATGGAGTTGCCCGGTCTAAATCAATTGCCTACTTTACACAAGATTGATCCTGTGCGTCGAAGGGTAAGGCTACAGCTCTAAAAACTCCGCTTCAAATGAATTTACTTCGCGCACCGGTCGGGTTCCTCGTGTTTCTATGTTTTGGTGTCATCTCCGCTTTAGGTCAGCGATTCGACTTAGGGGCCAAGGTTGCAGGCACCTATAATGGTTCGGTTGGGCAGGGAACCAATCAATTTGTAAGTACCGGTACCTATGGTGCTTCCGTTGGCGCGTTCGGTACTTATTTTGCCTATCCTAAAGTCAGGTTCCGGGTTGAATTATTACTCTCTACAAGAGGGTTCAAATCCCAAACTACATCCTTCGGCGCTACGCCCATTGGCTTCGCAAAGCCCATCTCGCTCGGCCCAACGTCCACGCAGTCTTCGGCGGAGGGAGTAAGTTCCTATTCTTTGAGCAAGCGACTTGCTTACCTGGATGTCCCGGTGGGGGTTGACTATGAAATTATTCCAAACGTCTTTCTTCAAGCTGGCGGAATGGCTTCCTTCTTTATCAGGGAATATAAAAATGAACTCAGCAACACCTATACTGTAAATCAACAGCATCCGGACGACCTGAAATATCACCAACATATCGTGTTGTCCCTCTATGGCGGGGCAAGCTATCATTTCAATTTCGGTCTGAGTGCCGGCGCGCGTGCTACCTGGGGCCTTACGAATACATTTGTGTCCTCCTCGACACACGCGGATAGCCAGATAAAGCCGTATTCGCTGCAGGTTTTTGCGACCTACTCGATTTTTCAATTTTGACAAACTATTAAATTAAATCAAATTAAATATGATCCGATTAAAACTACTCCCCTTCGTGGTCTGTATGGTCGGGGTCTTTATCTTTCATGCCTGTACAAGTAAGAAAGAAGTCCCGCAGCCTGTTGTGGATACCCAGCGCCTTGACCAACTCCGTCAGGAACTAAGAGACTTACAAGTAACCGTATTAGGAAACGCATCGAACTACTCGCAGGATTCGCTTTCCTATAGTCAGCTTCTGGCGCAGATTAATATGCTGCAGGCCCAATACGCC
>DATHFS010000201.1:0-4450 GCA_035317975.1 Cyclobacteriaceae bacterium
GGCGGCGATCCCGGCGACGGTCTGCCTGTGGATGAAGAAGCGTTCGGATTGTGGAAGTCGTTTATTAAAGAGGACAGGATTTTGCACGGCGAGAAGAAAGATAATTTTTGGGAAATGGGGGAAAGCGGACCGTGCGGACCGTGTTCTGAAATTCATATCGACCTTCGGACTGAAGCTGAAATAAAAAAGAAACCCGGAAAAGAATTAGTGAACAATGATCATCCACAGGTGGTGGAGATCTGGAACCTGGTCTTCATCCAATTCAACCGGCTTTCATCGGGGGCGCTGGAGCCGTTGCCCGCCAAGCACGTAGACACCGGAATGGGCTTTGAACGTTTGTGTATGGCCATTCAAGGCAAGACATCGAATTACGACACCGATGTATTCCGGCCGCTGATGGATTTCATTGCGCTTCATGCGAAGGTTACGTATGGCGCGGAGGTAAAGCAGGACATCGCTATCCGAGTGATGGCCGATCACGTCCGCGCCGTGAGCTTCGCTATTGCCGATGGGCAACTGCCCTCCAATACCGGTGCAGGTTATGTGATCAGACGAATTTTGCGAAGGGCCGTGCGGTATGGGTTTTCGTATTTGAATTTCAAGGAACCATTTATGTTCCGCCTGGTGTCCTTGCTGGCTGTTCAGTTGAGGGAGGTGTTTCCGGAGCTACATCAACAAGTGGATTATGTGAGCAGGGTGGTTCACGAAGAGGAACTTTCTTTTTTGAGAACTTTGGAAAAAGGGTTGAAGAGAATGGAATCCATTCAGACCATCAGCGGGGAGCAGGCATTTGAATTATATGACACGTTTGGTTTTCCGTTGGACCTTACTTCCCTGATCGCCCGGGAACGCGGCTTGTCGATCGATGAGAAAGGCTTCGAGGCGGAAATGGAAAAGCAGAAATCCAGATCCAAAATGGATGCCACGAAAGAAACCGGTGACTGGATCGTTGTGGGGGAGGATGCAAAATCCGAGTTTATCGGCTATGAGCATCTTGCCGCCGCGTCGAAGATTATCAAATACAGGAAGATCAAGCAGAAGAACAAAGAACTTTTCCAATTGGTGCTGGACAAAACCCCTTTCTATGCTGAAAGCGGTGGCCAGGTGGGCGATAGCGGTTTCATTGAATCGGCCAACGAAAAGGTCGCTGTAATCGACACGAAAAAGGAGAATGAGTTGATCATTCATTTGACGGAAGGGCTTCCCGCGCAACTGAAGGGAGAGTTCCATGTTCAGGTAAATGAAAGCAGGCGCCGGCTGATCATGAACAACCACTCCGCGACACACTTACTTCACGCTGCGCTGCGCCAGGTGCTGGGCAAGCACGTCGAACAGAAAGGATCGCTCGTGAATGAAAAAATACTTCGTTTCGATTTCTCCCATTTCGCGGCAATGGCGCCGGAGGAGATCAGGCAGGTGGAAACCTTGGTCAATCAGAAGGTCCGTGAGGATATCGCATTGAACGTTCAAGCCAATGTGCCGATCGAAAAAGCAAAAAAAATGGGCGCCATGGCCTTGTTTGGTGAAAAGTACGGCGATGTAGTTAGGGTGATCACGTTTGATCCGAAGTTTTCGGTAGAACTTTGCGGAGGAACCCATGTACCGGCTACCGGCAGGATCGGATTGTTCAAGATCCTATCAGAAAGCTCCGTGGCAGCCGGCGTGAGGAGGATTGAAGCGTTGACTGCCGAAGGGGCCGAGGAGTTTATCAATGAAGAATTAGCGAGGCTTCATGAAGTAAAGAGCATTCTGAAGAACCCCAAAGATATTGTTGCAGCAACGCAAAGTCTGGTCGAGGAAAGACATTCACTGGAGAAAAAACTGGACCTGCTGTATCAGGAACAGACTACCCTGTTGAAAAACGAACTCGTGCGAAAGGCGGTGAAGTCAAACGGGCATACCCTGATTGCAGAGAAAGTGAGTGTTCCCAATGCCGACTCGCTGAAGACGATCGCCTATGCGCTGCGCAATCAGTTTGATGACCTGCTGATGATCCTGGCAGCCGATGTCGACAGCAAACCGCAGGTAGCCGTCATGATCGGGGAGAAGCTCGCCGCCACGAATAAATTTCATGCCGGCAATATGGTAAAAGAACTCGCGAAGGAAATTGATGGTGGGGGTGGGGGACAACCTTTCTTCGCTACTGCAGGGGGAAAGAAATTGGAAGGTTTGGATAAAGTTTTGGATAAGGCAAAGGCGCTAATAAGTTCTTCAAAATCTTAATTGCAAGGTAGGCGCGGAGGTAAAGCATAATTTAGTTTCTTATCATGGAGAAATCAGTTCGCGATAAATATACAGTCGTTATTGGTTTGGAAGTCCATGCCCAACTCTTAACCAAAAGCAAAATCTTCTCGACGGATTCAACTGAATACGGCAGTGCTCCAAATACCAATGTGAGTGTGATCACCCTGGCTCATCCCGGGACCCTGCCCCGTTTAAACAAACGCGCGGCCGAGTATGCGATGAAAATGGGATTGGCATGCCATTCGGCGATTTCCCGGTTCCAGATATTTGACCGCAAAAATTATTTCTATCCCGATCTTCCCAAAGGCTATCAGATCACGCAGCACAGAACGCCCATATGCCAGGGCGGATACGTGACCATCCCCACCAAAGAGGGCGCAGAGCGCAACATTGGACTGAACCGCATTCACATAGAAGAAGATGCCGGGAAATCAATCCACCTGGTGGAGGAGACCGATACGTTGGTGGATTTTAACCGCGCCGGAGTGCCGTTGATCGAGATCGTCACCGATCCTGAGATCAAAAGTTCGGATGAGGCCTATGCATTTCTAACGGAGATCAGAAAGCTTGTTCGCTACCTCGACATTTGTGACGGCAATATGGAAGAAGGGTCGCTGCGGTGCGATGCCAACATTTCGATGATGCTGAACGGCGCGACTGAATTTGGAAAAAAAGTGGAAGTGAAGAATATGAACTCTATCCACAATGTACAGCATGCCATTGAGTTCGAGATAGCACGTCAGATCGAAGAATTGGAGAAAGGAAACGCAGTTGTCTCGGAGACGAGGACCTTCGATGCGAATACGGGGTTGACCCACTCTATGCGAACCAAGGAAGAGTTAAACGATTATCGCTATTTTCCCGATCCGGATCTGAGCCCGCTGGAGGTCTCCGATGCATGGCTGAGCCAGATCAAATCGTCCATGCCGGCGCTTCCCCGGGAGCGTTATGAAAAGTACATCGCGGAATTCCATTTGCCGGAGTACGATGCACACGTGTTAACCGATTCAAAGGATGTAGCCCTCTATTTTGAAGCAGTTTGCACGCATACCAAAAATTTCAAAGCGGCATCCAATTGGGTCATGGGCCCGGTTAAGTCCTATTTAAACGACTTGAACCTATCGGCCGATGAATTTCCGGTTCCCCCTTCAGTGATAGCAGAACTAATTTCGTTAATTGATGAGGGGAAAGTGAATTTTTCCGTTGCTTCACGGCAATTGTTCCCCGAGCTCCTCAGGAATCCGAATAAATCGGCCGGTGAGGTTGCGGAACGGCTTAATCTCATCCAGGATAGCAGCATGGAGTCCATTCTTCCGATTGTGAATCAGATCATTAAAGAATTTCCGTTAAAGGTGGAAGAATACCAAAATGGAAAGAAAGGCATTATGGCCATGTTCATGGGAGAAGTGATGAAGCGAAGCAAGGGTAAGGCCGACCCAAAAGTAGCCACTGAATTATTGAAAAAAAAATTAGAACACGTATGAGATTATCCATTGGTTTAGCGATTGGTTTACTTGTTTTTTGTTGCGGCTCCAGACAAATTGAAGGAAAAAAGGGGTGGGATATCACTATCAAAGGGAAAGTAGGGTACCCGCAAAAAGGGCTGATCACACTGCGTGAATTCAAGCAGGATGGTCTTGGAAGTCCCGATTCCATTGTCATCAAAGACAACCTGTTTGAGAAGAAAGTCCACCTGACCGAACCGGGATACTATCAGCTGAACTTTTACAATCAGCAGATCATGAATATCATTCTCTGCAAGGACAACATCGAAGTCAACGTTGATGGAAATAACATGCAAGGGTTTGCCGAAGTGAAGGGATCACCCGAGCACGATCTGATTACGAAGGTCCAGACGATGATGTCGGAGGCGCAGCGGTCGCCGGAACTGGGCGTTATTAGCAAGGAATTTGAGAAAGCCGCCCAGTCGAAGGATGAAACCAAAATGGAAGAGGTCAGAAGCCGGTACATGGCGGCTCTTAAAAAGGGGACTGATTCTGTTGCGTCATTGTTGTTGCGGCAGCCTGCTTCCATCGCCGTCGTGGATCTGTTGTCACAAGGAAGCATTCTTGATGGGGATTCGTATATGAATGTATATGAGGATGCCGCGGGAAAGCTGAAGAAAGCGTACCCGGATTCAAGGATTGCAAAAGATTTTATCGGGAAGGTGGAAAAACAAAGGACAACTGCTATTGGCAGGGAAGCT
>DATHFS010000202.1:0-2382 GCA_035317975.1 Cyclobacteriaceae bacterium
GTGAAGCGCTGTCATAGCTACTGTATCATTAAAGCCGCCGCTAAGATGTATTGCCCAAAGCGCCTCCAGGGCTAGTTGACCCGAATCCGTTTTCAACAAACGCATAAGCGGTGGAAGGAGAGCGCTATTTTTTCTGTTTCCCAGTTCCACGAGTGCCTGCTGCCGGAACCATTTATTTCTGTTAGACAATGTTTCAACCAGTTGATTGTCTGAATAAGCGCTTACATCAAATTTTGGAACCGCTGGGTTTGGATTCTTATTCCGAAGACGATAGATACGACCGGTATTTTTACTCCAGGTATCGCGGGGATCAACGTGCGTCAAACGGCTGTCGTACCAGTCGGCCAGGTATACTGCTCCATCGGGGCCTGTTGTTATGTCTACAGGCCGGAACCAATGATCAGCCGTTTGTAAAATACGACTGTCATCGATATTGCTGAAGGTGGATCCATTGGGTTCAAAACTGCTCAGGAGAACATAACTTTGCAGGGAATTAACAGCAATCATCCGGTCGTGATACCGTGCTGGCAAACTCTGTTCTTCATACCGGACGAAGGCATGCGTAAACCTGTCATTTTCGCCCGTATGGGTCATGTCGGATAAATAGCCAAAGGAATAGGGATTGGTAAACGCCCCGTGTTTCCCCAGGTTCCGGACATGATAGGCTCCTTGTTTATAATACCTTCCGCGGGTTGTTCCATTGTCTCCTGAATAAAGGCGGCCTTTACTATCAATCTCAACGTCGAACGTATTTCCCCCGCCCTCTGCAAAAATTTCAAAAATGTACGACTCCGGATGGTATCTCCAGATAGCCTGACCGTTGAACCTTACGTTCCTGGAAACGGATGAGGTAACATTTGCCGTGCACGTACTGCCCTGTGCTCCATATAGCCAGCCATCGGGGCCCCAACGAAGATTATTAGCAACGGCATGCGTGTCTTCAATTCCAAAACCCTCCAGATGAACAACGGGAGGCCCGTCGGGAAGTCCGTCATGATCAGCATCCGGATAGGCGAGGAGATAGGGAGGATTCAATACCCATATTTTTCCGCGGCCCAATGCCACGCTGGTGGCAATATTGAGGCCTGTTATTGCATCCGTTGCCTTATCGAATTTTCCGTCTCCGTCGGTATCTTCAAAAAAGCTGACTTTGTCGGCTCCTTTCGTTCCATCGGGCGGCGGCTGTGGCGTCTTGTCATACGTTGCGCGGATGTGTTGATCCATACTCATTACCTTGAGCCCTTTCGGATAGGGATATTGATCGTATTGCACTACCCAGAGACGGCCTCGGTAATCAAAATTCAGGTACACGGGTTGGGTGATGGCAGGCTCTGACAAAACCAGATCGAGGGCCAGGTCATCGGGATAACGGAAAGCAGACAGCGCATCCTGGGGTGGTTTGGGCCTGGAACTGTCCGAAAGCGCTCCCCGCCCGTCGAAGGTTTTCATATACTTGAGCACTTCTTCGTTGCCCGCTACATCTTCGAGTTTCGTATTCTGTTTTTCCTTACGCTGATTGCAGCCGGCCAGACCTATGGCGATGATGACGAACAAGGCTCCAGTTATAATATGATTCCTCAAAGAAGTTTCCACCGGATGATTTTACTTTTTTCAAAGATACCTCACCATTTCTATTTTAGTAACTTTAGACAGGGTTTTTAGAGATTCTCCGTGGTAACTCTGCCGTGAAAAATTCTAAACCGCGGGGGCGCAGACCTGCCTGCCGGCAGGCCGGGGGCGCAAAGTAGGCGCGGAGGCAAGAGATAATTTGGGAACAAAAAATCAGCAAGTGATAATTTAATCTTAAAATAAATGGAGAATAAGACCTGGTTTATCTGCGTAGCCATGATCTGTTTCACGGTTCGTGTCGAAGCGCAAATTTCTGCCAATCGGGACGATATAAATTTTCCTTATAAAAACATGCCTGCCGTGCTTCCCGGCACAACACCACTAACGTGGGACGGCGATCTGTCGGTGAAAATGCTCGACGGAGCACATCAATTTATCGAAGCTGAAATTGCGCGGTCGGTTTCCAGTCGTTTAAAATTATGGAATCGGGATTTGAGTTCGCCGGCAGCGTATGAGCGATCTGTTGAACCGAATCGCAAGCGGTTCATGCAATACATTGGTGTTGAAGATAAAAGTAAACCGTCCAAAAACTATGACGTAGGCCTGGAGGATAAACATCCTGCTGTGTTCATGGAAAAAATTTCAGTCAATAACGATGCTGAGCTTGTCGCAGAGACCGCGAAATACAGGGTGTACCAGGTTCGTTGGCCTGTATTAAATAGAGTCTATGGAGAAGGACTTTTACTTCAACCCAAAACAAAACCGGTGGCTACTATTATAGCCATCCCCGATGCAGACCAGCACCCTGAACAA
>DATHFS010000203.1:0-3634 GCA_035317975.1 Cyclobacteriaceae bacterium
ACGTTGTTGCGGAGGTGGATTCGGGGTATTACGTGGGTTACCGGTCCGTCTTTGATAACCCGAATCGCATCGATCTTACTTACTTTCCCCGTCGGGCTTCGCTGCTGACCAGGATGAACGCCAGGGAAGATGCAAACGAACTGCTGCGCTTCTCGAAAGGATATTATACACTCGACACTCAGCATGATACACTCGTATTTAACGACTTGCGCTTCGGTCAAATTACAGGATGGAGCGACCCGCAGGGAAAATTTGCCTTTCACTACTACCTCAATCATCCCCAAGCAAATGCATTCCTCGTTCAACGCGGCCGGTTCGCGAATTGGAACAAGGCAACCGTATGTGTGCTGATTCGCCGAATGGCTGGAATGAGTCCTTTCGCTGAGCACAGCGCAACCCGATAGATCCACATACTACTCTCTTTGCTTAAAATAAAACGTAAACAAAAAAAGGATCACGCGCAGGAGACTGTACGCCATTGCCTGTAACACGTGTTCAACCCAACCTGTGCCGGTACGGTACGTTTCCTCCGTAATTTGCCGGCAATCCGTTCTTATGATCCGATCGAGGCATTGTTCCACATTTTTCGCAAAATGCGGATTATCAACATCGAGATTCAGCTCTATGCTGGCGTAGGCGCTCAAATTATTTACGTTGTACGAGCCAACGGTCATCCATTGATCATCACAGACTGCGATCTTACCGTGAAGTACTGTTTTTTGGTACTCATAGATTTCAACTTTGTTCCTGAGAAGCCAACGGTACATGTAGCGTTCAGCATATTTACTCAGGGCAACATCAGACGTTCCGGCCTGCACTACCTTGATGATCACTCCCCGCCGGATAGCATTTTTCATTTTTCTTCTGAACTCAAAGCCCGGCAAAAAATAGGGAGACATAATCGTAATGTGCGATTTTGCCGTTCTGAACATTTCCAGGTAGGTCCTTGAGATTTGCCTCTTTCGATCCACCCAATCATTGATTCTTACGCGCACGGAACAATTTTTCTGAGTGTCCGCTATTTTTAAGGGGATCGCGTCAGCATGTTGTGCCGTCACCGGAATTCGCGCCTTGTATCGGCGGATGCAAACCCGGGCCAGCACTTCTCCTACCGCTCCTTCGGCAAAAAGCGCCCAATCAAGCCATGCCTTGTTTTCTCCGATGTCATTGTAACGGTCGCTTACGTTCAGGCCGGCGACGAGACAATGAAAGGCATCGACAACGACTACCTTATGGTGAAGCCTCCGTCCAAAATAAAATTTTTTACTCTTGAGCAGGGGTTCAAACATACGAACAGCAACGCCGGCGTCTTTCAGGTCCTGAATGAATGCCGTTGACAAGTCCCTGGAGGCGTATCCATCCACCAGGAGATAGACCTTTACGCCTCGAAGGGCCGCCTCCCTCAACGCATGGGCTATGTGTTTTCCGGTTTCATCTTCATCGAAAATGTACACCTGAAAATGAACCGAGTGCCTTGCCTTCGCAATCATTTTTTCGAGCAAATCAAAGTAGGCCCGGCCCCCTTCGATTAATTTGACGTTGTTGTGGTGTATATAGGAATGAGCGGGGGCTGGCTTTTTTGCTCGTTTAAACATTCCGCAAGGAACGACACAAATACGTGTCACGCAAAGGTAATAACACAAAGACTACTGGCTTTGCTCACGTTGCGTGAACTACCCGTTCTTTTTAACACGTGTCAATCGTTATAAATCCCTGGAGGCACTCACTTCTAAATTCATTATTCTTCATTCCATATTCGAATTCTTAATTCTGATTTTTTATTTTTTATTTTTGAAGTAAATAAGAACCTTCAAATTAGTTCACACCAATATTAAATTTTAAATTCTATTCCCAGCCTCCACCAACTGCCTTATACAAATCAATCACGGAGAAGAACTGCTCTTTTCTGGTAACCGAAAGTTCCAGCTCTGCTTCCAGCACACTTTTTTGGGCCATCACCACTTCCAGGTAAGAAGCCATGCCTGCAATAAACAAATCCTTGGATGCGGCAACGGCCTCTTGCAACGCGCCTACCTCTTCTTCCTTGAGATCGGAGACGACTTCAAGATTTTCAATTCGTTTCAGGCCGGTCACCACTTCCTGAAAACCGGTTAACACCGTTTTCTGATAATGAAAGAAAACTTCCAATCGTTCTGCAGATGCCTGCTTGTAGTTCGCCTTCACCATATTGCGATTAAACAATGGTGCCGACAAACCAGCCAGCACAGAATAGGCCATAGAACCCGGGTTAAAGAGGACAGCCGTATTGAATGCCTGAAAGCCCAGCGAGGAAGAAAGCATCAACGATGGAAAGAAGGCGGCACGTGCTGCCAGCACGTTGGCATTGCCCGCGACGAGTTCCAGTTCCGCTTGTTGAATATCCGGACGCCGTATGAGCATCTGTGACGGAATGCCTGCATTGATCTCTTTTGGCAATTTCTGTTTCAGAATTGGGTTTCCCCGCCCGATGGGCTGCGGGAATCTTCCCAACAACACATTCAATTGATTCTCATTCTGAACAATTTCCTGATTCACCTGCGCTTCCAGGCTTTTGGTATTCAACAGCTGCGCACCAAATTGTTTTACTGCCAACTGGTTGGCCCTGCCAGCCAGTTTTTGCGCATTGACCAGGTTTACCGCTGTCTCCTGAAGCCGGATGTTTTGCCGGATGATTTCAAGCTCATTATCCAGTGTCAGCAATTCATAGTAATAATGCGCTACCGCGGCCACCAGGGAAGTCATGATCAAATGCTTGCCCTTTTCTGAAGCCAGGAAACGGGCTACGGATGCGCGTTTTTGGTTTCTCAGCTTTCCCCAAAGATCCACTTCCCACGCACTTTGTAACCCGACGTAATAATCAGGAAGACGTTCAGCGATGTGCTTATCGTCCCCGACATTATTTGAAAAATTCGTGTCGAAGTTGCCGATGCCGTCCATGGTATATTCACCAAATTTCCGCTGCGCTGCAGACGTCACCGCACTCAAGGAAGGCAACCGTGCTCCTTTTGAAACACGGGCGTGGGCGCTCGCCATTTCTATTCGCTGCATCGCCATCTTCAAATCAAGGTTCTTTTTTATAGCGGTATCGATCAGCGCAATAAGATCGGGGTCGTCAAAAAAATCATTCCATGGAATGCGGGCCGCTTCCAGCGTTGTATCTGGACGTTTACGCTGGAACGAATCCGGCATCGGCGGTGCAATGGCAGACGTTGCCGGCTCTGAAATCTTACAACTATACAATCCCGCCAAGGTCAGGAAGGCGGATACAGTGCAGACGCTATGAAATGTCATGTCCAATTAATTTAAGTGGGTGGTCACCGGCATGGGCGACCCTTCTGGTTTAGAATAGCCGGCGAGACCAGAAAACAAAACATATAAGCCGGGAACGATAATGATCCCGAATACGGTTCCAACCAACATTCCCCCGGCAGCGGCTGTTCCGATCGACCGGTTGCCCATGGCTCCTGCGCCGGTCGCAATACACAAAGGGATTAATCCGGCAATGAAGGCAAAGGAAGTCATGAGGATGGGTCGTAATCTTGCCGCAGCTCCTTCGATCGCTGCATCCATAACCGATCTTCCTTCTTTTTGCCTGAGGCTGGCGAATTCCACAATGAGGATGGCATTCTTACCC
>DATHFS010000204.1:0-4226 GCA_035317975.1 Cyclobacteriaceae bacterium
GGCTATTGGCCAAAGGGACAAAGATTGTTTACATACCCGGCAACCACGATGAAATGCTCCGCAAGTTTGCCGGCTTCAAACTGGGGTCGTTCCAGATAGCCAACAAGAAGCTGATCAGCCTGAATGGCAAATCGGCCTGGATATTTCACGGCGACGTATTTGATGTTACCATGCAGTATTCGAAATGGCTTGCCAAATTAGGCGCCATCGGATACGATACGCTGATCCTGATCAACACGTTTGTCAATTTTATTTTAAAGTTGATGGGCAAAGGAAAAATATCACTCTCCAAGCGGGTAAAAGACAGTGTGAAAAAAGCCGTATCCTTCATTAATGATTTTGAGAAAACGGCAGCGGACATTGCGATCTCCAATGGCTACGACTACGTTATCTGCGGACACATCCACCACCCTGAAATGAAAAAGATCAAATCCGAGAAAGGAGAGGTGATGTATCTGAACTCGGGGGATTGGGTGGAAAACCTGACTTCCCTGGAATATAATATGGGGAGTTGGAGAATTTACCGGTATAGCGATGACCTCTTTGCACAATCCACTAAAATAGCAAAACGATATAAGAATAACCTGGACAATGACGAGATATTTAAGGACCTTGTCAATGAATTCTTGTCCGTCAAAAAATGAATATTCTTTATGCGATTCAGGGAACCGGCAATGGCCACCTCAGCCGGGCGGTGGATATTATACCGGAGTTAAAGAAATACGGCAAGCTTGATCTTTTTGTGAGCGGAGCACAGGCTGAAGTGACGCTGCCCTATCCCGTCAAATACAAATCCAAAGGGCTCAGCTTTTATTTTGGAAAAACAGGGGGAATCAATTTTCTGAAAACCTTTCAGAAAAACAGTTCGAAGGAAGTCATCAAAGAGATCAATGCGTTCCCGGTGGAAAAGTACGATCTTGTCGTCAACGATTTTGAGGCGATTTCTGCCTGGGCATCGCGCAAAAAAGGAGTCAGGTGCGTTTCGTTGAGTCATCAATCAGCCTTGTTATCAAAAAAATCGCCGCGCCCCAAGTTCGTTGATCCGTTCGGCGAATGGCTATTAAGACATTATGCCCCCACGAAAAAATACATTGGTTTCCATTTTGAAGAGTACGACAAAAATATTTTCACCCCGGTGATCCGCTCGGCGATCCGTGATGCCAAAGTCAGCAACAAAGGACATTATACCGTGTATTTGCCAGCCTACGATGATAAAAAGCTGGTCGAGCTGTTGCTGAAGATCAAATCCAAAGTGCGATGGCATATTTTCTCCAAGCACACGAAGAACACCTATCACGTCGGTCTTATTTCCGTCTATCCGGTGAGCGCGCAGGATTTTGCAGAGAGTGTTGTTTCAGCCACAGGGGTGCTCTGCGGTGCTGGCTTTGAAGCTCCTGCGGAAGTACTTCATCTCAACAAAAAACTGCTGGTCGTGCCCATGAAAAGTCAGTACGAACAACATTGTAATGCCGCCGCACTGAAGAGATTGGGGGTTCCTGTCTTGAAAAAAGTAAAAAAGAAGGCTATCAAGAAGATCGACAAGTGGATCGAGGGCGCCAAACCACTCGATATATGGTTCCCCGATGTTGCTGCTGACGCGGTGGAGAGGTTGATGGACAAATACGGGCAATAAATGCAGGAACACATAGGCATAAAGAAACATAGGTACATAGGAATTTGACGTTACCTATAATAGGTCCACATTTACAAACACATAACGCGCCCTTGTTGGTGTTTGCGGGGGATGAGGGTGGGGACACCAACAAGCCTTCGTGCAGGGCACTTTCTCTTAGTCCTCATTTGCAAACGCGTCTCAGATGTGCTTGTTGGTGATCCCACGCGCATGCCAGCCCACAACACCAACAAGGGCAGGGGGGCGGGGTTATCCCCAGCTTCCCCTCGCGCCACCCCAACCCTAAAGGGGGCCAACGCGCGGGGGTTCTCTCAATTGAAGAGGTGAACTCTTTCCAATGGTTTCCCTGGCACCCCGAGGAAGGAGGCGCGAGGAACGAGTGCCGACTGACGAGGGGCGGAATGCTCTCCCCACGTCTCTAATGCCGAGGAACGAGGCATCTTCTGGTAGTAAGCTGGCTCGCTTATGCCTGGGGTTCTCTTGTAGTTAGTGCCTCGTTCATGCCAGAAGATTCCTCGCTGCTAAGCACACACGTCTTGGAAAGCTTGCAGTGCTCGGAACGCCAAAGGCGGGCAAGAGCGGGCGCACGGTGGGTTGTTAGTGAAGAAACTGTACAACGGCTCCCAACGTGACTGAAAATCAACATGGCTGATCTTAAACCTTAAATTTCCAACCGCTCCAGTATATCAGACAGATGAGAATAATCTTTCAACCCCGGACTGGATTCGTCGGTACCCTCCAGTGAAATTCCCGCGATCGGTAAATCCGAAAGGGCGTCGAGACCATTTTCAGATATGCCGTAGCCCACCAACAACGGAAACTCGAGTCCGATTTCATTGATGAGCTGGCGATCCAGCGGACTGTTGTCGGCGTTGGTCAACACGACATAAGTAAACCTGTTTCTGTTGCTTAAGATCGTTTCCCGGAGCGGTCGCCAATCGTTGGCGTCCAGGGTAACAATCAGGCGGACCGGGAGGTCCGGAACATCCTTCAGAAGACGTGCATCGATTTGGACGAAACCGGCGTTATAGGGTTGTATGATGTCTGCAAAGTCGCCGGGGATCGTGGCCCCGTCCCATTCAAGTACAAAGTCAGGACCTGAAACCCACTCGGTTATCTCTTTGTATTTTTTCGTATCCATGCTGCGATGACCCGGTCCGACGGAAAACCCAAGCATATCGACACCCATTCCCGCGCAGTATCGTGCATCGCTCAGGTTAGTGACCTTCCCGACCTTGACTTTGATTTTCAACATGGCGCGAATATCCAAAAGAAAAAATAACTTTGAAACTTAATGGATAAAACGCGGTTCACGATCATCCTGCTTATTTTGCTCGGTTGCTCGTCAAAGGAACCTCTTCCGGACCCGATCGTGCCGGATTACCTACCGTTGAAAAGGGGAGGGTTTCAAACCTATTTGGTAGATTCAGTAGTGGTGAAGCAAAATGTAGAAACTACCTATTCGTTTGAGTTGAAAACCGTGGTGACGGACTCCTTTCCAAACGCCGAGGGCGGCTTTACCTTTGTGATCCAACGGTTCAAACGTGTCACGTCGTCGTCGCCATGGATTGCGCAGGGGTCGTGGTCAGGCCGGGTCAGCTCGTTTCAGGCAGTGATCAACGAAGGCAATATTTCTTACATAAAAATGGCGAGCCCCCTGGGCAACGGAAAGGAATGGGACGGGAATGCACTGAACAGCATTGGTGGTACCGAAAAATGTTTGGACCGTGATTCCCACACATGTGATATTTATCAGATAGGAAGTTTCGCAAAACCGTATACCACTTCCTCAGGGAAGACTTTTGATAACACGGTGACGATCATTCAAAACGACAATAAGGATTTGATTGTAGCACAAGATAAACGCTCGGAAATCTATGCATTGAAAACCGGACTGGTTTACAGGGAGATCATTTTTTTGGAATACTGTACGGATACCAGTTGCGTGGGCACGCAATTTGTGACAACCGGATTGAAATACAAGCAAACCATCAGCGACTATGGGGGGCTATAAGAAACTATTCTTTCTTCTCATTTTCTTTCCTCACCTCCTTCATGGGCAAGCCAATCGCTACGTTGTTTTTTTCAAAGACAAAACAAACTCTCCCTATTCCATCAGCCAGCCTTCCGATTTTCTTTCCTCCAAATCAATTGACCGGAGGACAAAGCAAAATATTGATGTGGGACAAGACGATTTGCCTGTCAATCAAGTGTATGTTGCCCAGGTGAAGAATACGGGAGCCAGAACCTTTTTTACCTCGCGCTGGATGAATTGTGTTTTGGTGGAGATGGGAGCGGACAGCATCGATAGAGTGCAATCCCTGCCATTTGTTTCGCGTGTCGAGTTGGCGGCTCCGGGAAAGAAACTGTTAGGCGGACGAATCGGGAAATTGAAGGACAGGAATTCAACCGCTACTCCCTCCGCGACCCTGGTACAACTCCAGCAAATCGGGCTTGACGAAATGCAAAGCCAGGGTTTTCATGGAGAAACAATTTCCATAGCGGTCCTCGACGGAGGTTTTACGGGAGCGGATTCGGCCACGCCCTTCCGGCATCTTTTTCAAAATAGTCAGGTTAAAATGACATTTGACTT
>DATHFS010000205.1:0-3926 GCA_035317975.1 Cyclobacteriaceae bacterium
CCCAATTTTCAATGTTTTCTTTCAAAATCATAAAGTAGTAACAACGAAAGAGGGGACTTGCGGTCCCCTCTTAATCGAATTCAATCAGAAGATGATGCAAAGATAGGTCATTTTTAGGTGATCACAAAATTGGATGTTTTAAGCAGACGTTATTCGTTTCAAGGGTCATTATTTTTTATTGGCAAATAGCTTCGGTTAAGGTGATACTTTAGGATGGCCGCCTTGACAAAGTAGAGAATAATGTTCTTTTAGAGCATTTTGGGCCATTAGTATGTGATGGAAAAAACATCTTGTTGTATCTGTAGTTCATTCAAACCTATTTTCTATATTTGCGATACAAAATTCGCCCAATACAAAATCACGATTGCCATGAAAGATATAACAGAGCTACAGCAACGCTTGGAATACCATAAGCAACAGATACAACGATTAGAAATCGCTATTTCTGTCCTATCAGAAGATTCAAAAGGTAATGGAGTTGTTTCTGCCACAGATCACACTAAGCCAAGATTGGTTATAGACGCGACTTGGACGCACAAAAAGAAGATCATGTATTTCATCAATCAATTGAACAGGTTTGTTCTGCCAAAGGAAATCCAAGAACTGTACGAAAAAAATGGATTGAAAATAATTGATGGTCTTGTAAATCAATTCTTGATGGGCATGAAAAATGAAGGAATATTAATCTCGTATAAACCAAGAGACTTTCAATCCAAAGCTCATGCATGGGGAAAAAAGGAATGGCTTGACTCAAGTGGCGAGCCAATAGAAAAATATAAGGCGTTAAAGCCAAAGGAAGAATGGATATAAAAAAAGAAAAGACAGTGTGGCCACACTGTCTTAACTGTTCTATTTGTTCAGGATGGTTACCGGACAAACCTCCGATGTTGTAAATCGGGACAGGTCAATGTCCGGGTTCTTTTTTCAAGAGTCCTAGCTATTACGAGTGGCTACGCCAATTCAGGGTGCGTACATCATTAATAGTACGGCCCTGTTTTGCATTTGCAAAAGTACGAAAATTCATTCAATTCCCTATGGCAGTGGTTGTTTGGATTTTGCCGTCACCAACAGGCATTACAAGTCAAAGGATAAAGTCAATTTAATCAAAGACTATGCAAAAATGCAGTTGAATCAACCCACTTTCCCTCTGTTGAAGTTACTCTGACGCCTGATTTTTTCTTAACAAATGGCCTCACTTCAGACATTAGTTTTCTGAAATCAACCTGGGCGGCCGCCAAACGTTTGTTAGAGTATTTGGTGGTGTTGTTTTTTTTTGGAATTGTCGGTTTCATAAGAGAACTGTTTTATTCAGAATTTTCGCCACTGGCAGAAAACGAAAAATCCTTATTTTCAACGCATTTAGAGGCTCTTGTAACTGTAAAATTGTGAGTCCTAACGCATAATTCATATGCAAGTTGCCAAATTTTTGATTTCAAATCCATTAATTCAATATTTAAACCACACTTTTTTGCCTCCTCGAAAAATATTGACCTCCCATGCGATTTCGTTTTTTCTGGTGTAAGAAACACTTTTATTTTCTTCTTAATATCGCCTTTGGATTGGGCTTTCATCATTCCAGATTTAAGGGCTCTAATGGCAACATCTTCCGCTAATTCAAGTCCAGCTTCAAATTGCTTAATCTCTCGTTCATCGTAATTCTCAAGCTGCTGAAGATAGGGCTGAAGGTTTCCCTTTTCAAGAACCGCTCTCTTGAATAAATCTTTATAGCTCTGCACAACATTCCATAAGGCCACCGTCACAGTACCTTCCTTAATAGGAATTTGAGGATCAATTGGACCTAGTTCAGAAGTGTTACTCATATAAATCTTAGAAGCGCCCATGCAAATCATTGTTGCTGCTGACTTAGCTTTACCAGGAACTATTGCAATAAATTCACGGGTTCCGCTATAACTTCTGCATATATTGATAATCCGTTCAGCCGCTAAACCTAGACCGCCTGGAGAATTTATTAACAGTGCAAGTCCTTTTTTTAATTCTATTTTTTGCAAAAGACCTTCAATCATTTCAACATCCGTGTCTTCAATCATGACATTAAATCGAAAACTCGTTGCAAATGAAACTACCGGAACTCCTCCTAGTTCACTTTCAAGATCAATAAATAATTTTCGCCTGGTATCATGACCCTGATTTTGCTCATTGAGCACTTGAGAATAAATGGGTATGTTTTTCATTAAAGAATCAAAATAGACTTGCAATAAAAATACCTCACGTTTCCTTTCTTTTCCTAGCAACTTTTCAATTTGTCAGGTTTTCCGATCCTCTCGGCACCGTCGCAAACAATCAATTTTGCTGTCAGGTTATCGCCCATTTTTGGGTCAAGTCAAAAGATAACCGCGGAAATGGTCTATTTTTAGCCGTTCAAATTCAACGGAGACACTTCGTGTTATTTGGACGGTGGGTATTCTAAATTTTAACTCCAATGAAGGTTATTTATTATTTGGCACTGTGCAGTGCGCTGCTGTTTTCATGCAGCCGTGAAAGAGGAAAAAATGCAGAATCGGATACGCCATTGAGGTCGGTGAATGTACCCCGGTTCAACGGCGATTCAGCTTTTTATTTTGTCGGGCAACAGGTGAAGCTTGGCCCGCGCGTCCCCAATTCAGCCGCGCACCGAAAAGCAGGCGATTATTTTATCAACCAATTCCAAAAGTATGGGGCGAAAGTAAACGTGCAGGAGTTTGAAGCTACCACCTTCGACAACCAGCGATTAAAACTGAGAAACATCATCGCCGTTTTTAATCCAAGCAAGCAAAAGAGAATTCTATTGGCAGCACACTGGGATACCCGCCCCTTTGCCGATAAAGATTCGATTCAGCGCAATGCACCTTTTGACGGTGCCAATGATGGAGCGAGTGGCGTTGGCGTTCTTCTGGAAATGGCAAGACAGTTGGGAAAAACGCCGGCCTCGGCGGGTGTCGATATTGTCTTGTTTGACGGGGAAGATTGGGGGGAAAAAGACGGTATGGCCACGGTGCCGCCGGCCAATGGTCTGCTCGGCTGGTGGTGCCTGGGTTCACAATACTGGGCAAAGAACAAATCGAATTATACGGCTTACTATGGGATCTTGCTGGACATGGTAGGGGCCAAAGGCTCCCGGTTCTTCCGGGAAGGTACTTCCCTGGAATATGCACCGAAAATCGTCGATAAAGTCTGGAATACGGCCGAGCGATTAGGCTACTCCAGCTATTTTGTAAAACAGAACGAAGGGTCTATTACCGATGATCATCGTTATGTGAACGAGATCGCCAAGATCCCCATGATTGACATTGTCCACTTTCAACCGGGTGTCGGCTATTTTGGAGATTACCACCATTCCCGTAAGGACAACTTGAACATCATTAGCAAGGAGACGCTCGGGGTGGTGGGGGATGTGTTGATGAATGTGGTTTACTATGAGGAATAGTTAGTTTCAGTAGGCAGTAGGCAATGATTTGACTGTTGAAAACTTGTAAACCGTCCGTCTACGTAACGTACCTCCACGGCTCTCTATCCGGGAACACCGCTAACGGTCTATCCTTGATTGTTGTACCACCCTTTCTGCTTGCAATCACTTTGCCTACTGCCCTTTGCCTACTGCCTACTCCTCACCGGGTGTACGACTGAAAATCCTTGTGCTCCCTGTTATACAGATCTTCCCGCGGCAAACTTTTAAAATAATCGTAGGTGATTTTCAGCCCTTCTTTTCTGGAGACTTTTGGCGTCCATCCCAGGATCTTTTTAGCCTTGGTGATATCAGGCTGGCGTTGTTTGGGATCATCCTTGGGCAAGGGGTGATAGACTACCTTTTGCTTCGTGCCGGTGAGCTTTACAATTTCTTCGGCAAAATCACCGATCGTAATTTCATCCGGGTTGCCGACGTTTACCGGATAAGGATAGTCGCTTAAGAGCAAGCGGTAGATCCCTTC
>DATHFS010000206.1:0-7120 GCA_035317975.1 Cyclobacteriaceae bacterium
TTGTCAGCGCATTTACACCGAACAGCGACAAGGTCAATGATTATTGGGATTTTGTCAATCTGCAGTTTTACAAAGAGATTAAAATTGCTGTTTTTGATCAAAACGGAAATCGCGTCTTTGATTGTGGCGATGTGACCTGCAAATGGGATGGCAAGACAAAGGGCAAAGACCTTCCGGCGGGGGCCTATTTTTATAACATTGATCTGGGCAGTGGCAAGAGAACCTACCGGGGAACTGTAACTATACTGAAATGAAAACAAGAAAATACGCTCCCGTGATTGGCTTTAGCACGCTGCTATTGCTTTCCATGAATGTGCATGCCCAGGAAGTGGACTACACCCAATACTACCTCAATCTCGCTGGTGTGAATGCGGGGTTTACAGGAATGGAGGATTATATGGATCTGAAAATGGGATACCGGATCGGTGGGAATGATTTTGGCGTAAAGAATAGTAATGTATTCATTAGCGCCTATGGCGCCCTGGGTGCTTCGAGGCAGGCATCGTTGAAGAGAAATTCGTTGCGGATCAGTAATCTCGAAGCCTTTGAGGAACACAAATCCAACCGGAGATTGAGGAGGAGACAAGGCATCGGAGGGATGGCGACCAGCAGAACAGTCGGACCGTATACTTCGGTGAGTTTAAATGCCAACTATGCCTATCACCTGCCGATCTCGAATAAATTAAATGTTTCCCTGGGAACCCGCCTGGCCTATGGAAGCCAACGGGTCGATTTCAATGGGTACACCGTCCGGGATCCGGTTAACGACGTGTTTTATCAACAGCTCATGCAGTCCAATCCGGGAAATCAGAATTCAGCATCGATTGACTTTGGGACGGTTGTCTATTCCGAACGATCGTATCTGGCTTTTTCGTCGACTAACCTTGGCATCAAAAGCCTGAGCGGAGATCACCAGCTAAGCATCAGCAATAAAAGACAATTTAGCATGCAGACGGGAACCAACGTCAAGGTCGGAAGTTCCTTGTCTTTAAATTCAGGAATAAAACTGACGGAAGCGGACGGATATGATTTGATGTGGGCCGTGAACAGCAGGCTTCGGTACAAGGAATTGATTTACGTTGGTGCAGGCTATACCAGCGGCTCCAAAATGTCTTTGCTTTTTGGCCTTGCTGTGAACGGAAAATTTACAGTCAACTATGCTTACGACCATTATTTTTCAGGCTTGAGCAGTTTGAACGTAAACGTTCACGAACTGGTGGTGGGAGTTGCCTTGTTTAATCCCAATGAGTCAAAATCGAGGCTTTGGTAGGCGCTGATGGCGCGTAGTCTTTAATGGCCCATCCGGGCTCATTGTATTTAAGAAATGGCCGATAGGTTAAGGTATGCACGCGATGAACTATTTTATTTGTATTCTATTCCTTGCCCTTCCCGTTCTTTCCCGGGCGCAGTTGCCGGACTTTAGAGACGTCATGAGGCTTCCGGCCACTGTTAATTCAAACGTTGAAGAATCCATGCCGTTGCGTTCTCCGGATGGAAAGACCCTCTATTTCGCCCGCACGTTGGAGCCGGAGAACAAGGGCGGTGTCTATTCAGGGTCAGACGTGTGGATCAGTCGTTGGGATGGTTCGGCCGGCCGGTGGGGAAAATCGACTAACCTGTCGGAAATCAATACCAAGGGCAATAACACTATTGTTGGAATGAATAAGGATGGCACCACCCTGTATTTGACGGACACCTGGCCAGGGAAGTCTCCGAAAGGAATTTATTTCATCAAAAAGATAAGTGAGACCTGGTCAAGACCAGAGTTAATACGAATTCCGGATCTGGAAACCGCCAGCTTCTTAGGCGTATTTGTTTCACCCGATTTTGACGTGATCTTCCTTTCGATGAAAGGGCAGGACGGCTATGGCGAAGAGGATTTATATGTCACGACCCGTGACGTCTCGGGACATTGGTCGAAACCCATTAACCTGGGCGCGACGATCAACACCAAAGGTTTTGAAATCTCACCGTTTTTGTCGGCCGACAAAAAACGACTTTTTTTTTCCAGCAATGGTCATCCGGGGTTGGGGGATGCGGATATTTTTTACTGTGACCGACTGTACGATTCCTGGGAGGTTTGGTCTGCTCCCCGAAACCTTGGAGAGCATCTGAATTCCAAAGGGTTTGATGCATTTTTTTCGTTGCACGGCGATAGCGTCGCCTATTTTTCCAGCAACCGTGCCGGAGGGTTGGCGGATATTTATTCAGCGAAGATTGCGCCGCAGGCTGTACCCGTAAAGGAGGTCGCCGGCCGGCGGTATCTGAGTGACAAAGAAATAAAGGATTTATTTGGCAGCCCGCTCGATTTGCATTTCAAGCGGGAGATCAGTGATTTAAGCGAAGGTCAAAAGCAAACGCTCGGGAGAATTAATAATACGGTGCTGGCTAAGAATGAGATACGGTGTGCCCTGCTGGCGTTGAAGAATCCGGAAACCAATGATTTGGAAATCTGCAAGATGCGCTTGCTCGCCATCCTGGATCAGTTGAAGCGATCCGGTATTGAAGGCAGCAGAATCACGTTTGGGATTGAACCCTCAGAGAAAATGTTGCCCACCGACCAGGAAACCGTGCGGATCAGATTTTACCGGTAAAACCACCTACCTCTTATCGTTAGAATCGCCGTTTGAGCCATAAAATCGGCTATTTCAGCCCGCCTTGGCACAAGATTTTTAGTATCCCCGTAAAGATTTAATACATGGATTTTCTCACGATTTTAAGAATATTCCGGCGTAAAGTGTGGATACTGATAGGCATCCCGGTCCTTACGATTGTTTGTTCGGTATTTTTTATCTCCAGGATGGATAAAAAGTATAAATCCGTAGCGCAAATCGCCACCGGATTTACAACCGATGATGACGTGAAGTTGAATGAGGGTGGCACCAACCCGTTTGAGATCAATACCAACTTCACCAACATCATTGAATCCATGAATTCGATTCCGGTGTTGAGTTTGGTTTCCTACCGGCTTATTCTCCATGACCTGGAAGATTCTAAACCGTTCAGGGAATTCAAAGCTTCGGACAGGACGGCGGATGTGGTGGTGGATCAAAAGAAACTGGCATGGGCGAAACCCATCTTCAAAAGCCGGCTCGAACATTTCAAACCATTGAACTCCGTGGATCCGGATGATCGGGTACTGTATGCTATCCTGAAGGGGTATGAATACGATCATGAATCGCTGGTTAAGAAATTATGGATTGCCCGGGTAACCAGTTCCGACTTTATATCCGTGGAGTACGTTTCTGAAAATCCATACCTCTCGGCGCTCATCGTGAATGCGGCCTGCGAGGAATTTATTCACTATAATAAAGCGCTGAAAGTGGATCGGTCTTCCGAATCCATTGATTTTCTGGAGGCGTTGGTGAAGGAGAAGAAAAAAACGCTGGATGAAAAGTCAGCCAACTTAAACACCTATAAGGTCACCAATAATGTCTCGAACTACACTGCGGAGAGTGAAAGCAAAATTACATTGATTGCCGATTATGAATTGAACCGGGACAAAGAGGAGAAAACCATGAATGGTCTTGAACTCTCATTGAATAACGCGGAAGGAAGGATTCAGAGTTCCGGAAAGAGCAACCAGCAAGAGGTCATTCAGGTAAATCAACGGGTCATCGATTTACGAAGACAAATTTCCGAGTCAAGCAACTCCAGTACGGAAGCCAGCAAAGCAAAAGTGAACCGCCTTCGCGACGAGCTTCAACTGGAAGTAAGCCGCCTGGATGCCATGAATAGGAGTTCGTCGGCCGACGATTCAAAGGCATTGGAAAAGGAGCGCGACCAGCTCAAGCTGGAGCTGAGAATTTCGAAGTCAAACCTGGCTTCCATTGAGCAGGGGTTGCGCAGATTAAAATACGATGTGTCAGGGTTTGCTACCAAGGAAGCAGGGCTGTCGGACCTCACCCGGGCAGTGGAATTTGCTTCCAATGACTACGCGCTTGTACAAGACAAATACAATACGGCCAAGAACAAGGCCCTGGTAATCGGCAGCTCTATCCGGCAGACCCTTATTGGCCAGCCCAGTTACGAAGCCGAACCGTCCAAGGCATTAATGCTCATGGCCCTGGCCGGTGCAGGAAGTTTAGCCCTGTGTGTGATCGTTATCCTGGCCATCGAGTATATGGACTTCAGCCTTCGGCAGGCTTCGAGGCTTGAACGGATTACCGGGTTGAAGAACATCGGTTCCGTTAATTTGATAAAGACAGCAGGCTTTAACCTGGTAAAAACGTTCAACAACAAAAATGTCGATAAGGAATCGGAGATATTTATTCACTTTCTAAGAAAGCTCCGGTATGAAATACAGACTTCGAAGAGCAAGGTATTTCTGATCACCAGTACGCAGGTAAAAGTCGGCAAGTCATTTATGATCATTTGCCTGTCGTATACCCTGAGTCTGATCAACAAAAAAGTATTGATTATCGATACGAATTTCAGGCATAACTCCCTGACCAAAATGTTATTGCCTAAACTGGATCAGCCCAAGCTTCTCAAACGGGTGAACGACGAAAAATCCCCGGAAGAGCCGGAGGGAAGAGAGCCCGACGCGAAGAATACAAAGGATAATGAGTATGAATACAAGGAAACCCATCAGGATACACAGAAGGATAACAACCGCAACGGAAGTAACGGGGGCAGTCAAAACACAGACGAAAAAACGAGCGACCGGCGCAGTATTATCTATCGGACGGAATTCCAGGGCGTCGATATTATTGGAAACATTGGCGGGTACGATTCACCATCGGAGATCCTGGCGGGAAGGGATTTCAAGGATGTGATTGATAATTTGTCCTCCCGATATGATTATATTCTGATGGAAGGTTCATCTCTGAACGAGTATTCCGATAGTAAGGAATTGATCGAATACGTGGATAAGGTAATCGCGGTCTTTGGTGCAGAAACAGTATTGAACTACCTGGACAAGGAATCCATTCAATATCTGAAATCGGTAAAAGGGAAGATGCTGGGCACGGTTCTCAACAAAGTCCAGGTACAGGACTTGTTTTAGTGCTTCCTGCGATGGCTGATGAGATCATCAAGAATACGAAATGGATCCGATCGGGTGTTTATTCAATAGGTTCCCGCATGAGCGTTTTGATTTTTGGTTTCGGGAGTTTTTATTTTCTGATCCGGTATTTACCGCAACATGATTTTGGCGCCTGGAGTTTGTTTCTCACCATTACGACCATCGTAGAAATGTCCAGGAACGGCCTCCTTCAAAATGCCTTGATCAAACTCCTGCATTCCCATACCCTTGCCGATTCGAACAAAGTGATTAGCGCATCCTGGATAATCAATTTATTTTATTCCCTCGTTATTTACCTGACGATGGTCCTTTTTGCGGAGCGATTCGGATCTGCTTTTGGAGTAGCGGCCTTGCGGCCCATGTTCCTCTACTATGGTCTCACCATGGCCTTGCTGGTGCCCCTTTCTCAATTCAATTACTTACAGCAGGCCAAGTCAAGCTTTAGCGGCATTTTCTGGACTGCCTTTGGCCGTCAGGGGAGTTTATTCCTCGCCGTGCTGTTCATCTATTTTCTAAGGATTGACGTGTCCCTCGTTGGACTGGTGGTTGTACACGCCGCTTGTACTTTCATCGGATTGATCATCGCCTTCCTTTCCTCCCGGCGGCTGGTGGAGTCAAGGTTTGAATGGGACTGGACGATTACCAAACGCGTATTTCATTTTGGAAAATATGTAATGGGAACCAACCTATGTTCTATTTTTTTTAAGAGCGTCGATCAATTCTCTGTTGGCTATTTCCTCAATGCCAGTAGTGTTGCCCTGTACAGTTCGGCTATGCGGTTGTCCAATCTCATTGAATACCCCGCTACCTCGATCGCCGAAGTAGTATATCCCCACAGCACCTACCGGATCAGCCAGGAGGGCGAGGTGGTCACGAAATCGTTGTATGAGAAATCCGTTGGCCTGACGCTGACCGTTACCGTTCCGGTTGTTTTGATAACGTTCTTGCTGGCGGATCATATCATTTATCTTATTGCCGGGAGTGCCTATGCCGCGTCGGCCGATATTTTGAGAGTGACTATACTCTTTGGCCTGATCACGCCCTTCAACCGGCAGTTCGGGATGGCCATGGATTCTTCGGGTCGTCCACACATGAATTTTGCGTTGCTCCTTTTTGCGCTCATCATCAATATCATCAGCAATGCCGTTTTTATTCACGCGATGGGCGTAATCGGTGCCGCTTACGGCACGTTGCTTTCTTATGTGATTATATCGGTAGCGGGTCATTTCGTGTTGAAAAAGATTTTTGACGTAAGCATGAAGAATGTGATCTACTATATGGCGCTGTACTATAAGAACGCATTTCACTTTTTATTGGATTGGCGCAATACGCTGAAATTTAAAATTTAATAGGTAAGATTTAAAACCGAAGGCTACCCCCAATTTTAAATTTTAAGAATGAACAACAAGGATATTATAATGTTTGCTTTGCCCCGCTGGGACGGTCCGTACTTTTCGACGGCGTTGTCCATGGCCAAGGAATTGTCGCGTACCCACCGCGTATTTTACGTGGATAATCCTTTCACGGTAAAAGACATGATCACAGGCTTATTTACAAAACCGGTCCGGATCAGGATGATGGCGTTTTTTTTCGGCCTTGATAAATACAGGAGGATTGACCATGACAACCCTAACCTGATCAACGTCACTTCCCATCCTACCCTTCCAGCCAACTTTTTGCCTGCCGGTAGGGTACACCGTTTCCTAAGCCGGATCAACAATGCGATCGTTCGGCGCGCCATCGCTTCCGCCATTCGCGATCACCGGATCAACGACTTTATTTATATTAATTCCTTTAACCCGTTTTATTTTCCAAACCTGGACGCCTTCCGTCCCTTGTGTAAGATTTATCATTGCGTAGACAATATTGCGGCGTCGAAATACTATACAGCAAAGCATGGCCGGTCGCTGGAAAAGGAAATGATCCGGAATTTTGATCTCACGCTGACCACTTCGCAGCGTCTGAGTGAGTACGCCCGCCAACTTTCAAACCACGTATTTTATTTGCCCAACGCGGCCGACTTTAAATTATTTCAGCATGCGCGGGAAACCGCCATCGGGCGGCCCAGGAGATCGAACAGGTCGATCAGAAAAT
>DATHFS010000207.1:0-7486 GCA_035317975.1 Cyclobacteriaceae bacterium
TCTGCCTACCCTCCATTCACAACTTCGTTTCACCCTCCCTCCGCGAGTCGTACAACAGAGGGAAGGTCGTATTAATTCAAACTCATCATTATCCTCGAAAACCGAAAGAGTTCGGCCTCTTCGAAGTCATCCGCAATCACCTGCAACCCTATCGGCATACCTTTATCATCTGTTCCACAGGGCACAGAAATGCCGGGCACACCGGCGACGTTGGCCTGGACGGAATACAGATCAGCGAGATACATTTCTACCGGATCATCCGAATGCTCACCCAATTTAAAGGCGGTAGTGGGAGCCGCCGGCATGAGAATAAAGTCATGCGTTTTGAAAACTTCCTTCGTCTTGTCACGGATCAATCGTCTTACCTTTTGTGCTTTGGTATAATAGGCGTCGTAATAACTTGCACTGAGTACAAAGGTGCCCAGCAAAATCCTGCGTTGCACTTCTTTGCCAAAGCCTTCCGAACGGGTTTTTTTATACAGGGTCTGCACGTCTTCGGTGTGTGGGCTCCGCAAGCCATACCGTACTCCATCATAGCGCGACAGGTTGGAGCTCGCTTCGGCCGTTGCCAGAATATAATAGGTAGGCAGGATGTATTCGATCAGGGGAAAGTCAACCGCCTCGACCTGGTGTTCCTGATCTTTAAGCCTTGCAATCTTTTCTTTGATCGCTTCTCTTATCTCCGGTTGGATCCCGGGGGATTCAACGGTTTCCCGGATGTAGGCGATTTTGTATTTTTTTGGAATGGATTCCTTGAAGGCATCGGTGTAACGGGGAACGGGTTTGCGGGAAACGGTGCTATCATAGTCATCCGCACCGGCGATAACTTCCAGTACCAACGCAATGTCTTCGAGGCTTTTTGAGAAGATACCAATACAATCGAACGAAGAGCCGTAGGCGATCAGCCCAAAACGCGAAATGCGGGAGTAGGTGGGCTTTAATCCGATGACTCCGCAGAAGGAGGCGGGTTGCCGGACCGATCCGCCGGTGTCGGAGCCAAGGGCAACCTGACACATGCCGGCCATGACGGCAACGGCTGATCCACCGGAAGACCCTCCCGGGACCCGCGTGTTATCAATATCATTTAATACAGGTCCGAAGGCTGAATTTTCATTGGAAGATCCCATAGCAAACTCATCGCAGTTCAATCTTCCGATGATGATCGCGTCGGCGTCGAGCAAGCGTTGAACGGCCGTGGCGTTGAATTGAGAAATAAAACCGTCGAGGATCTTACTGCTGCCTTGAAGAGGATGGTCCTGGTAGGCCAGTACATCTTTCAGACCAACAACCAGGCCTGCGAGTTTGCCGGCGTTTCCTGCTTTGATTTTTTTGTCGATTTCCGCCGCGCGTACCAAGGCCTCTTCCTCATAGACACCAAGGAATGCATTGAGGCGGGTCTTGCTTTTTATGATGGAAAGATGGTGCTGTACAACCGCACAGCACGTAAGGGCACCTCGCTTCAGATCGTGTTGTATCTCGCGGAAATGCGTGTACGCCTCCAAGAGTTACTTATCCTCAATCTTAGCGGCATTACCGGCATCCTCCACTTCCTTCTTCACATCGCTCATGGCATCTTTAAATTCTTTCACGCCTTTGCCCATGCCCTTCATGAATTCAGGAATTTTTTTTGCACCGAAGAAAACGAGTACAAAAATTCCGATCACCATGAGTTCTTGAACGCCTACACCCCCCAAAAACAAAAGAATAGATTTCATATTATTGAATTAAGATGGTAAAGATAACACTTCTCGGATTAACGTGAAAATGGCAATAATTGGGCCAGTTAACCAGCTTTTGTTTGTTTTAAAGTCGGCTAAATCCGGCTCTGAACGGCTCTTTTTGATGAAAATGGCGCAAAGCCTGATGTTTCAGATTTTACCGGGGTCATTCCCCATGCCCTGGAGCCAACTACTCCATCAACCAGGCTTGTGGGTTGAGGGCTACGGTGTTTTTCCTGATTTGAAATCGCAGCTCGGAAATACCATCGCTATTGACCGATACGTGTCCGATATCCTGGTTGGTCATTACCTTCTGACCTTTCTTAACAAAGACTTCTTTCAGGCCTGAATAAACCGTGAAGTACTCGCCGTGACTAATAATAACGGAGCTTCCAATGGCCGGAAAGATTGCTACCGCCCGTACCTCGCCTTCAAAAATGCACTTGACTTTTTCTCCCTGCTGAGTTTGGATATTGATGCCGTCATTTTGCAGGACAATCCCCCGGAGCACCGGGTGGTTTTGTCTACCGAATTTTTGAGAGACAAAGCCGGCAGCAGGCCATGGAAATTTAGTTCTGTTTTCTTCAAAGGAGGACGAAAGCGCCGTCAGGGTTTCCACGACCGCAACGGCATGAGTTGCTTTTGCAGCGGCCGTTTCACGGGCGGCACGCTCCATCTCTTCTTTAATAATATCATTGATCAGGTTGTCCAGTTGCGCTACCGATTTTTTTGTTTCCTCCAGGTCCTTCTTCAGCCGCTTCTCTTCTTTCTCCAGGGACCTCACCACCGAACGTTGCTTTTGCTTCAGGGTGGAGAGGTGCGTTCGCTCATCCACTTCTTCGTGTAGCAGTGATTTTTTTTGGTCCTTGATGACTTCGGTTTGCCGTACCTGTTCCTTTAGGATCTTTTCAGTCCGGTTGATCGCCTCGGCCTGTTCCTGGCGGGACTTCCCATATTGCTCCATGTACTTCAGGCGCATCACCAATTGATCAAAAGACCGGGCTGAAAAAAGAAACGTGAGTTTATCCGACTTTCCACTCGCCTTTTGTGCCGAAAACAACATCGAGGCATACTCTTCTTTCAGTTTACCGAGGTCTTCTTCCAGTGTCTGGATGATCTGATTGTTCTCATCGATGTCGGAATCCAACAGGTTGACTTCACCTTTGATGGAGCCAATCAGGCTTTCCTGTTGCTTGATGCGTTGGTTGAGGGCGGTGAGTTCGCCGAGTGAATTGCTTTTCTGCTGCCCGGTTTCGTTCAGGATCTTTTCTGTCTCCTTGATTTTATTAATGTTCTGCTGCTTTTCTTTCTGAAGTTGGGATTTGCTTTTCTGCGCATGAAGGCCGGTGGTTATTCCTGTTACCAGCAAAATAAAAGTGCACAGAAAGGCTGTCCGTCGTCCGACGGTTACCCACCTCCCCGCTACACTAACGGCGTTCATATCGCTTTGGGATATTGAAAGGAAATCGCAGTTCCTTATCTCCCACTTCTGCTTTATTGTATTCGAATGTAATGCTGTTATTTACAATGCCTGCGCCCGTCTTATACAGGACGCTGATCATTCCCATATAGGGAAATATCTTGTTGCCCAACGGTTGAAAGTTGGAATAAATAATTTTAATGGAATTGTTGGTGGTACTTTCAGTCAACTCCACCCGCTCGAGCTTTTGGTTTGCACGGTTGATATAGTTTTTGACCGTCACGGTGCCTTCCTGCTGGTTGAGCTTGTTGTAATCAATATCCTCAATAATACGATCTCCTTCCGAGCGCGGGATCACCAGGTTGCCAAGCATGGCCGCCTGAAGGGAAGCATAGTCAATTTTGAAATTAAATCGTCTTGAAAGCTCAGGGTAATCAAATACGTAATATTCTTTGTCAACATTACTCACAATGGTGATCGAGTCCTTATTGATTAACGCTTTGCCACCCTGTACCCCGACGACCGAGAAGGTCATCCAGATTACGCTGTCCTTGCGGATGCGGATATTCGCTTTCACGTCAAGATCTTTTTTATCGTCTTTGAAATTCATGCGCGCTTTACCATGCAGATACTCAAAGTCAATTTCCTGGACGTCGAGGGTCTTGGCCAGGGGCGGCAGGGAAGGCACTACTTTTTTGCTGCAGGCTTGCTCCAGGAGAGCAATAGCCAAAAGTAGAATGAGGGTAGGGCGTCGCATGCAAAAATCTCTAGCGTACTCGAAAAGGTGAATTTATGGCAACTTGGCGAGATTCTTTAATATAATTTCCGGTTCGCAATTTTCTTGTCAATTAACGTGTTTCCATTGTCCAGTGTTTTGGCTTTTTGCCACTGTTTGACGGCCTCATCGATATTGTCTAATTGAAATAAAATGTCGCCATAATGTTCAAAATGAACGGCCCCGGCCTGCCCGGTAGCAATGGCTTTCTCCATCACGCGCCTGGCCTCCTTGTACTTTTCGCGCATAAACAGGACCCAGGCATAGGTATCAAGGTAGGAAGCGTTGGTAGGGTGGTTCTTAATCAACGCAGCAGCCATTTTTTCAGCCTTCTCCAGGTTTTCTTTCCGGAGCGCCAGGTAGTAGCTATAGTTGTTTAGGACCAAGTCATTGTTGGGGTTGATTGTCAGGGCCTCATCGAACGCCTTGTCTGATTTCGGGTAGTCTTTTGTCCCGTTGTAGGCATCTCCCAGCAAGCTGTTGATATCGCCCATGAGGTTGGGGTTGGAAACGGAAAGCTTTTTGGCCTGCTCCAGCGACACGATCGTCTCGCGGTAATTTCTTTTACGCAATTGCGCATATCCATTGAAGTAATACAAGATCGCCTGGTTGGGAAACAATTCCATTGCCGCGTCGGAATGCGCAATCAAGCTGTCGAATTCGTCCGCTTGCGACTCCAATGACAACAGATTCTGCCACGCATCAAAACTGACAGACCCGTGGCGAATGGCAGACCGGTATTCCCGCTGGGCGTCCTGGTTTCTCTTGAGAGTGAGATTCAAGTCGCCCCCGACCAGGTGAACATTGGGATCATCCGGGTAGGCAGCTTTTAGTTTTTCGAAAAGGGTGAGGGCAAATGTTTCGAGATCAGGATCTTTTATTTTTTTTGCTTCATTTTGGCTCAACATGGCATTGTAGGTCCCTACCATCAGCACTTTATTTCCCACTTCTACGGACGGGTCATCGATCGCGATTAATGCTAACTCTTTCGACTTCTGGTCCTGGCCATTATCGCGATACAATCCCGACAGCAGCATTTTTGCACTACCGGCATGGGGATGATCTTTCAGGTAGTCTTCCAGGTAGAGGATGGCTTTCGGTCCTTGTTTGAATTGCGAGAGCGTTGCAGCAAAATCGAGAATATACCGTGGTTCATCGGGAAAGGCTTCAATCAGTCGCTGCCCTTCGGCTGTCGCTTCTTTAATTTTCCCTTGTTCCAGGTAAAGCCGTTGTTTTTGAAGGGATGAAACTTCATTGATCCCCAACACACTTTCTGCCTTGTTATAAATCCGGATAGCTTCCTCCGGTTTGCGATCGTACTGGTACAACGCAGCCAGCTCGTAGAGGTATTCATCCGTGCCTTTGATTTCCTGCATCATCATCTCCAGCGCTTGCTCGGCTTTAGGAAAATTGCTCAGGCTGGAATAGATGTTGGAAGCAAGCAGGTAGAAATACTGATTTTTCTTCTCCAGTCGTAGTGCACTTTCAATGCTGGCCGCGGCTTTTGTGAGGTCTTCTTCTTTGGTCGACTTGGACAATACTTCAGCAATTTTGTAATGTACGGCTGCGTTGTCCGGGTTGAGTTCTGCGACACGCTGAAAGTACAGCAGGGCCTTGGTATAGTCTTCAAGAATGAAATACTTTTCGCCTTCTGTAAAGAAAAATTCAGCTTCCCGCAGGCGGGCGGAAGCCGTGGCGGGTTGCATCGAACCCTTTCTTCTGTCTTTTTGTGAAAAAGAGGGTAACGCGGTCAGACACGAAAAAGCGACAACCCACGACAGGCACAAATGAAGGCTATACTTGGTCAACGGCAAAGGAGTCAAGGTGCGGCCCGGGCGTTTAGGTTCGGGCTTAGCCCACAAAATTAACGAAAATTCCCATTCGTCTATTGTCCCGGGGCCCTTTGTTCAAGGGGGGAGGGCATCACCCCTTTGCGTTCAATAACGTAGATTACAGCAATGAAAAGCAGGATTATTCCCTGGTGAAACCCTATGCTCAGCCAAAGATTCTCCACTGTTATTCCGGAAATCAAAAAAATCAACAAGAAGGTGGCCGAAACGTAACAGGAATCAGCCAGGATACGATAAGGAATGGGATACTGTTTCTGCCCAAGGGCATAACACACCAGGGCCATCGAGGCATAGACGATCAGGGCTGCCCAACTGCTGCCGGTATATCCTGCAACAGGGATCAACAGGTAATTCAACAGGATGGTCAGCGCGGCACCCCCCGCTGTGATGATGGTACCAAAATAGGTTTTGTCTGTGACTTTGTACCACACGGAGAAATTGTAGTACACACCCAAAAACAAGTAGGCCAATAAAAGAATCGGAACGATCGGGAGTCCCTCCCAATATTCTTCTCTGCCGATAAAGAGGTATTTGAGGACGTCCAGATTAATACTCACCCCAAGCCAGAGCAGGCAACATACGATCACGAAGTAATGATTGACTTTGGAAAACAAGTCGGGTGAATTTTTATCGGCTGCATTCGAAAAGAAAAAGGGTTCCGCTGCAAACCGAAATGCCTGTATGGCGATGCTCATCAAGACAGAGAATTTATAACATGCGGCAAAAACGCCCAACGCATGCGCCGGTGTTTTTCCTTCGTAAAAATCTTTGGGGAGCCACCACTTGAGGGTCAACCGGGAAAACATTTCATTTATCATTCCGACAACACCCATGAGCATCACGGGATAGGCATAGTTTACCATCGTCGGGGTAACGACCTTGTCCACCGCCGGTCTCCACGAAAGGAGATCCTTGGCAAAGAAGAAAAGATAAAACAAATTGGCGATCAAACCGGCGAGGAAAACAAACCCGATGCCCACGGCGGGATCATAGTTTATTTTAAGAAAATAGAAATTCAATCCAACGGCGATCACGACGTTCATTATTCTGGCAAGCGCAAATTTGATCGGGCGCTTCTCCAACCGCAGCCGTGCAAAGGGAATCGCTACGGCAGCATCCAGCAGCATGAGCAGGGCCAGCCAAATGATAAATTCAGGGTTGTTCTGAATATGAAGCCAGGCAGCAAGAGGGGAAGCAAAAGCGATGAACAGACCGGACAAAAGCAGGCTGGTGGAAAGCACTGCGGTCTGGGCAAGATTGAAAACATGTTTGGCATTTGCACCCGGTACCGTGGCAAAGCGAAAGTAGGCGGTCTCCATACCAAACGTATAAACAACGTTGAGAAAGGCAACATAGGCCAACAAATAAGTATAGACTCCATATTCTTCGGGTGCGAAGATATTGGTGTGTAAGGGAGTCAGCAAAAAGTTCAGCGCTCTGGGCACGATGCTGCCCAATCCATACAGCACCGTTTCTCCGGCTAATTTTCTGATCTTCGACACTGCTGAAATTTAGGAAAGGTTCTTCAACATATCTACGGTCATTTCTTCCAGTCCGAATTCGGGCTTCCATCCCCAGTCGTCTCGCGCGGCCGAGTCATCAATGGATTTAGGCCAGGAATCGGCAATAGCCTGGCGGAAGTCGGGTTGATACGTAATGGCGAATTCGGGGATGTGCTTTTTTATGGTGGCGGCAACCTGAGCAGGGCAAAAGCTCATGGCCG
>DATHFS010000208.1:0-3526 GCA_035317975.1 Cyclobacteriaceae bacterium
CGTGATCCGGCTGACAAACACGACACCAATGGGTGAATCAGTCGGCTTGCCGATAATTTCCGAATTAAAGAAATTTCCCAGCCGAATCAGCGCCCCGGTGAGTGCTACCAGAATGACAATGCGGTCCAGTACCTGAAGGTAATTCTGACCCGGTTTTTTCTTCCGGCTATAAAGCCAAAGGGCAAATAGAATTCCAAAGGCCCCCCCATGGCTCGCTAATCCCTGCAATCCGGTGAAACGGAATTTCGGTTCAAACTCAAAAGGCAACAGGATTCCGAGGGGATTGGTCAAAAACATATCGGGCTGGTAAAAGATAATGTGACCTAACCGTGCCCCCAGGACCGTAGCAACCACCATGTAGATGGTCAGCGTATCCACATCCTTTTGCGGTTTGCCCTCCACTTTATAGATGTAGTAGAGAATTTGCTGACTGATCAAAAAGCCAAGGGCAAATAAAAGGCCGTACCAGCGCAATGCAAATGAGCCAAATGAGAAGATCTCCGAACTGGCATTCCAGATAAGGTATGAGGTCATGGGGAAGTCGTCTATTTTTAGTTTAAGCGGGCGTAAAGATATTAGCTTAATACCAAAAGCCAAGCCCTGTCGGTGATCGGTAATCGGTAATCGGTGATCGGTGGTTTGTACTCCTCATGCTGATTACCGACCATCGATTTCTGATCACTGGCTATCCAGGTCCTCCAATTCCCTGTCAAAGTTGCCAGACAGAATCGGGAACCGGCACCAACTCCTGGGGTCGACATTCCAGTCATCCAGGTGGAAGGAGGGGGCGAAGCGCTCGCGCTTCCATTGATTGACAGACCATAGCCTGAAGAATTTTTTGATGTATCCCTTTAACAAGGCCTGGTCGGGATAAGCAGGGAGGAGTATTTTGTAAATTTCAGAAGGGGGTTTGCGATCGTAGATGCCCAATCTTTCTATTGCCAGCAACACAGGGTAAGGCATAAGGTCTTTTTCATCCGTTTGGGATCGCTCCGGGGGCCTCAACTCTGCCGTGGGTTGCAAGTTGTTGACCAAATGAAGACCGGTATACCCCAACCTGGTCTCCGCCCATTTCAGCCACTGCAACAAAAACGGTTTGTCGATCCCGGCTATCGGAGCAAGACTGCCGCTGGTGTCGCCATCCATCGTGGCGTAGCCCACATCTCCTTCGCTGCGGTTGGAAGTGGTCAGCAAGATGGATTGCTTTACATTGGCCAGCAACCAAATGACGGGCGACCGGCTTCGCGCCTGGATGTTTTGCAGGGCAATGTCATCCTTCTCCCAGCTCAGCGGTCTCTTTAATACTGTTTCTATTTTTTTGCGGTAGGAATTTACTTCTTCATCGATGAGCCATTGATGAAACTGGGCACCAAGGGAGGTTGCTAGTTCCCCGGCGGCTTTCAATGTCTCCGGCGATGAATTCGTTGTTCCCTGATAGGCACAGGTGAGTAAATTTCCTACCGCCGTCTTTCGATCTGTCGTAGGGACAAGTCCCAGCGTTTTACAAAATTTGTCCCAGCCCAATTCGTCACTTCCCCGTCGAACCATCTCGGCCACGAGTATCGCACAGCAGGATGAATCGGCGCCGCCACTAAGGCTCAAAACAAATCCTTTCGCTTTGCTTTTCCGGAGGTAATCAAATAATGCCAGGGAAGTGGCCCGCGCAAATTCTTCATTTCGCTCTTTACTGTCGAGCGAGGGAATGGCCGCGGTATGCTGTGGGTCTTCAAAGTCGATGGTGCACGCCAGAAGATTGAAGTTCCGGAATGACAATCTCCGGTTGACGGCGAGGAGTTTTCCAAACTGAGCAAAAATAATGTCGCCATCAAAGATCATTCTGCCTGCTTCATTGCCGAGTAAGTTGACAAACAGGTAGGCGCATTCGAATTTTTCAGAACCCTCCAGGACTACTTGCTGTTCGCGCAGGACACTCTTTCCCATGGCAAAGTGGCTGGCGCTGGGATTCAGGATTAAATCCACCTTTCGCTCGTGGAGGCGGTAGCCTGGTCTGTCCTTGCGCCAGGCATCTTCGCAAATTTCAAAGCCGACTTTGATTCCTTTGATTTCATAGATGATATCGCCGACCGGAATAGTGTCTTCCCCTTGCTGCAAATGGGTTGTTTCTCCCGGCAGCCAGGCATCAAACCAACGCGGTTCATAATGTACGCCGTCGCGTGCGAGATTTTGTTTGAGCGTGATGCCCAGAATCTTTTTGTTATCAATGACACATACGCCATTGTAAGTGATTTGATTCATTCGGATCGGCAGTCCGACACAAACAACAAGCCCATCACACTCTTCCCTGATTTTCAAAAGTTCCTCGAACGCCCGTTGAGAAACCCATTCACTTAAAAAGAGGTCTTCCGAACCATAGCCAACGATGCTCATCTCAGGGAAGCAAAGGATATCGACGCCGGTGGCTCTGGCCTCCCGAATCGCCTCCAGGATATTGGAGGTGTTGGTTGACCAATCGATCGGAGTCTGGTTAACCGTGGCTCCGGCGATGAGTAATGTCTTTGCGTGTTTGGTGGTAGGCAAGGAATTAGTAATTATAAAGGGTAACCCAACTGACTCTGATGACACCGAGCTGGTGATCGGTGATCGGTAATCGGTGTACTCCTCACTACTGATTACTGATTACTGATTACCTAGATATTCAGCATTTCACACGTTTTCTGCGCGGCGTCCTGTTCTGCTTTCTTTTTAGTATAACCGTATCCCATGCCGAAAGGTTGCTCGTCTACAAAAATCTGCGCAGAGAATTCTTTGTTGTTGCGGTTCTTCTTGACGGTCAGTACCTCGAACCGGATCACTTTACTATGGCGCTGGACCCATTCGATCAACTTACTTTTGTGATTGGTGTTGGAGTTAATGACTACCTCCAGGTCAAAATAGGGCTGGATAAGTTTGTCAATGACAAATTTCTTGCAGCGAAGGTAGCCTTTGTCCAGGTAGACGGCACCGACCAGCGCTTCCAGGGTGTTGCCCAGGATAACCTGCTGGAGCTGCGTATTTTTTTGATCGTATTGTACGATTGCCCCGACTCCGACTTTGCGGGCCAGGTTGTTGAGGGATTCGCGGTTCACAATTCGCGAGCGGATTTCCGTAAGGAAACCTTCGTCCTTAAAGGGATATTTCTTAAAGAGATAATCGGCTACCATGGCGCCCAGGATCGCATCGCCTAAGTATTCGAGGCGCTCATTCGATTCGCGAAAGCCGTTCGTCTCTTTGGCTCTGGAACTGTGCATCGCCGCGAGGTGATACAATTCCAGGTTGGAAGGAGAAAACCCGGCGATTGTTCGGATCGCCGTGATCAGTTTCTTATCTGCCTTTGAATGCGACTTGGAAAGTTTTAGTAAGGTCCACACAAATGACGTGTCCTACTGGGCTTTTCGTAAGATGATCGAGGCATTGTGACCACCAAAGCCGAACGTATTGCTCAGGGCAACGTTCACCTCTTTTTTTTGGGCTTTGTTAAAGGTGAGATTGAGTTTCGGGTCAAGACCTTCATCGTCTGTGAAGTGGT
>DATHFS010000209.1:0-2249 GCA_035317975.1 Cyclobacteriaceae bacterium
GCGACCGACACACTGGCATTTCTGTTTTCATCCCCATAGATCGTCCATTCAAATCCAGCGCAGATCAGGGTGGGCGGCTCAACAATGAATTCCCCTGCCTTTGTTTTGTTTCTTACTGTTGTCGTAGACGCGGGATCTGCAGGCATCCAGGAAAAGGAGAGGCTCGCGATACTAATAAAAAAGATAGACTTTGTAATTTTCATAACATGCTTGTGGTCTCGGTAACGCCAACACTTTTCCATGCTCCCCTTACGTGGCAGGCGAAGTTAATTTAAAAAGTCCATAGACTCGAACCCCTGTTAATCGCATCTCACCTTTTCGTAGAATAAACCAGGACCATCGCAAGGGGATCAGGTTCCCATTAACCCGATTTCAGAATTAAATTTAAAAAGAGGGTGTCCAATAACAGAAATAAATTTGGCAAATTTTATCTTCCTTGAGGGCAGCATGCTTTCCTAGAACCTCTCCTCAATCCCCAATCCAAACAGCGCAAAATCGTACTTCACCGGGTCGAGGGGATCGAGCTTTTTGAGGTTCTCTGTGAGTTCCAATGCGGTCTGCCAATTCATTAGCTTCCCCCGGATCAGGTCTAATTTTCGCGACACCCTTTCCACATGAACGTCGCAAGGGCTAACCAACTGGGCAGGGGAAATCCTTTTCCACAAACCAAAATCCACGCCCATGTTGTCCTGGCGCACCATCCAACGCAAATACATATTCATACGCTTGCACGCCGATTTGCGCTCGGGTGTAGCAATGTGCTTGGTCGTCCGGTCAGGATGATCCATCGAAAAAAACACCTTGTGAAAATTAATTAACCCGGGTTCAATATTTACGGAACCGGCCGGAGGTAAGAAAGCGTCCTCCAGGGAATCGTTTTCTTTGTAATACCGGCTAAGGAATTGCATAAAGTACACCGCGTCGGCACCATTAAATGTCCGGTGTGCGAATTTTTCAAAGCGCCTCAAATCCTTCGCTTCCTGAAGAAGCAAGAAATCATGCGGCGTATTCTCCATCAATGCCATCAACTCTTTCGTTTTGCTGATGATCGTCCCCCGCTGCCCCCAGGCCAGGACCGCTGCGAAAAGCCCGGCTATTTCAATGTCCTGCTTCTTCTTGTATAAATGCGGAATAGAAATAGGATCGTTTTTGATAAAGTCCGGACGATTGAATTGCTCTACTTTGGAGTCGAGGAAATCTTTGAGATCGATAATACCTGTTGGAACTTTACTCAATGGTATTGTTTAAAATTCGCTATGTTAAATCATCAGGCGCAAAACCACCGGCAACCGGCAACTGATTTGACCTATTTGTAATACGTAACCTCCACCCTGAATTTAGGGTCAATCGCGCCAAGGCGGTCGTAGGCCGACCTCGAAATTTTCACAACAAGCTTGTCGTTCACGCCGGTATCCGGTATCGGACCTACCACGCGCACAAATACTTCACGGTTATTCAATTCATTGCGAACTTTGATGATCGCCCCTACTTTGGCGGTTCGATGCAGTGCCAGGTATTTCCGGTTTCCCTCCGTTCCTTCAATCAATTCTGCCAACCCTCCTTCCTTTACTTCGTCTGACCCGCGTACATTCTCGGAAATCCGCATGGTGTTGTCCGGCTTTACATCTTCCTTTATTACGGCAGGCTCCTTTACTTCCTCCGGCTTTGTTTCCTTTTGATTCAACGGCGTGCTGACCACCGGGGGATTGATAACCGGGGTGGTGTTGCTCGTCGACGGCAGGATCACCAGAAGCTGCCCGACTTTCAGGTCGTTCCCAACGATTCCATTCCAGTCCTTTATTTCCTGAACCGTTACCCCATATTTCTTTGAGATCGAGAACAAGGTTTCCTTGTCTTCCACCCTGTGCGGACCCGTTGCCGCCTTCGCTTCCTGAGGCTTGACAACCTCCTTTGCTCCGGCAGGTTTTTTAACGATCAGCTCCTGACCCAGCGAAAGGCTGTAGTCCTTTAAATTATTCCATGCTTTGAGGTCATCGATCGAAACATTATAAAGCCGCGAAATAGAGAACAGGGTCTCCTTGGCAGCCACTTTGTGCGTACCGCTGGCTGTCTGCACTTTTGCCTTGGGGAGGTAGGGGATCTTCAACAATTGTCCGACCTCCAATCCCGAGGCAGCTTTGGGATTAAACTCCAGAATGGCCGTGATGGGCGTTCCGTAACGCCGCGAAACGCCATACAGCGTTTCGTGTTCACCCACCTGATGGATAATGAATACTTTGCCGTTGATG
>DATHFS010000210.1:0-2320 GCA_035317975.1 Cyclobacteriaceae bacterium
CAAACCGAGACACCATCTCCTTCATTTTTCCAACGTTTTTATTTTTTCCAGCATAATACGGTTGCTATCCACGCTTGCCCACGGATCCTCGGGCGTCATGTTTTGAGATTCGAGTGCCGCATACATTCCGCCAAGGGCCAAAAGAAAGGAAAGGGTGGCGAAGCAGATCATTCCATAGGTCTTCTCACTGGTCAATACCAACGTTGCCTCCGGTACAATGTAACGCCGTTCATAAATCACGTATGCAATCGTAAAAAGAAAAATAACGATATGTATTACCAGGGGCCTTGCGAAAGGCGAAATCTTTCCGAGCACTGCCTGCTTGGCGGTTGGGATATAGGGTATATCGGCATCCACGAGGGACAAGATGAATCCTAAAAAAAAGACGGGCCAGCAGGCAAATTTCAGGATCATTCCCCGCCAGTGGAGTCCGCGTTCCACCTGGGGATGGCACATCCAGCGTTGTACATAAAGATAAATCAAGACCGAAAAGATCAAAACGGGCATTCCATACAACAGAAATTCAATGAAATACATTTTGGCCGGCGTGATCCCGAGCAGCAAGGAAAGGAATGGAATGACGAGGTATAATAACGTGATGAGGCCCTCGAGATAGTAGGTGCCAATGGTGAGATAGGAAATGCGCTGCCAGAAACTTAGCTTTTTAAAGAGCCGCGGGACTTCGGCAAATAAGACTTCATGCACCCCTCTTGCCCACTTCAATTGTTGCTTACAAAATGATCCAAAATCCTCCGGCACCAAACCCCGGCTCACAATCACCGGATAATATATGGATTTCCATCCGGCGGCATGAATACGGATCGCCGTGATCAGATCTTCCGCCAGTCCAATGCCATGGCCTCCGGCCGACTCCAGTGCTTTGCGTCTGTAGGTACAGTTGGCGCCAATGGCGACACTGCAATTGTAGCCAAACAAGCTCATCTGGGTGGGGCCATAAAACGTATAGGTTTGTTCGGCCGCCGCTTTTGCTGTGAACGACCGGTATTGATTGTAGTAGGCTTGAGCCACTTGTACATACCCCACGGTTGCATCGTCAAAAAATCCCAACACCTGGTCCAGAAAATTGGCGAAAGGAATGTGGTCTGGGTCCAGGACTAAAATGAAATCTTCCTTTGTTAATGACAGCGCTTTATTGATTTTTCCTGCCTTTGCTCCGGGCAGGCCTGCTAACTCAAGCCAGACTGCATTATGCTTTTCAGCCACTTCGCGAAAGCGTGGATCGCGCGTGTCATCGAGTAAGTACGTGGTATGGGGGTAAGAAACCCGGGAACAAGCCTCCAATGTTTTTTCAAACATCGATAGGGGTTCTCCCGGCGAACTGGTAGTAAAGATGGCCACGGTCAGACCAGGAGGAGCGGGTTTACCCTCCGGCTTCCGGATATGGAGATAATTAATCCAGATCAAAACGATCCGTACCATGCCGTACCAAAAAATGCAAGAAAGGAGAATGTATAGGGCCAGGTTGGCGACGTGGCCTTCGCGAAACCACCAATCGGCCAACCGGAGCATCGAAATGAAACCGGCCATGACGAGCACGGCAAGGAAAAATCGTTCCCCCCTCGAAACCCGTTTCGCTTCGCGATAGGTCCACCACCCTTTGTTATCTCTTCTTCTCATTCCAAAAATTGACCTTTAGACCTGCGCTGACGGAATTGCTGTTGAAGAAAACGGTCTTGCGGTATAGATATTCCGCCTCCAGCGCTATTTTTTTTGACAACGCCCAACTGACCGCGGTTCTAATCTCGAAGGGAAAGTAGGTGAACGGATGGTATCCCTTGTACAAGGCCAATTGATGTCCCTGATCATAGTTTAAAAAGAAGTATGGATTATCGACCGTGGCATAAAGGCCGGTACTACTTTTTATTGAGAATTTTAATGAGCGGGTTGGAATGAACGTAAGATTACCCAGCACGGAGTGAATTTGTTGGTTTTGCGGAGTGAAGTAGGGGTCGTACACACCGGTAATGGTATAACCCGGATAATATTGGGAGGTTATTTCGCTAAGGGATTTGTCATTTACATAGGCGTTTCTTTTTGAATCGGCAACATAAAAGGCGTAACCCAGATCAACCTTAAACGAAGATGACTTCACAACAGGCAGCAAAAACCAGACGCTGAACGACTTCACCTGATTGTTGTCATTGAATTGCTGAAGGGTGTAGGCTGCCTTTCCGCTCCAAGCGCCATTCCGTTCGCGGCCGAGAGAGGCGGTGTAGTTGTTCTGCATTACGCTGTTGCTCAAACTTCTGATCGTATAGAGGTAGGGCGAGCGGTCGATGCTCCCGGAAAGGGTTAGGGT
>DATHFS010000211.1:0-2745 GCA_035317975.1 Cyclobacteriaceae bacterium
ATGGGGTCGCTGGCATTGCTAACCAACTCTGTGTCCCTTCATGACTTCTATACAAACATTTACTCCAGTTCACACTTGACTTATTTACTGGTCATTGTTGGCGTTTTCCTGTTGCTTCAAATTTCACTGGTTGAAAACAGCAGGCTCCCGGTGGATGACCCTAAGACTCACTTAGAGTTGACCATGGTTCATGAAGTCATGGTGCTCGACCACAGCGGGTTTGACATGGCCATTATCCATTATTCGACCGGATTGAAGTTCGCCCTGTTTGGTTCATTGATAGCCAATTTTCTGATCCCGGCAAGTGCCTCCGTGGGTACTCAATCCATTGTCTTCATGATGGTGCAGATCGGCTGCGCTGTATTGATCGGCATTTCAGAATCGTTCAGGGCAAGAAACAAAATGGCTAAAAACCCGCAATGGATATTGACCCTGTCGGCGACGGCACTCATTGTTTTTCTGGCCTCCCTTATCCTTACCCATAAATTCATATTACCGTCACCATGATCTTCTTTTTCATCATTCTCTTTGCCATTTCCCTGATTTACCTGGCGCTGACCGAGCGGGTTGCCCGGTTTATCACACTCCTTATTATCCAGGGGATTTTATTGGCTGGAATTGCCTACTGGCATCTTAAACATATTGATGCGATCCACCTGAGTTTTATTTTGTTAGAGACCCTGGTCGTCAAATCAATCGGCATCCCTGTTTTTCTCAACTACCTTCGAAAACGAAACCGGCTCAACCGGTTAAATGAAAGCAAGGTGCCCACCTTTGTCTCCATTCTGATCCTTTCAGCCGGTCTGGTATTCGGATTTTTATTAAGCAACTATTTGCAGGATACCCACATTGAGACAATTTTCTTTGCTGTAGCCATTTCATCGGTCATTGCAGGACTCTTCTTCATCATCAGTCACCGGAATGTATTTACACACTTGATTGGCTACCTGGTAATCCAAAATGGTATCTTCCTCATGTCGCTGTCTGTCGGAGCGGAGATGCCCATGTTGATAAACAACGCTATTCTTCTTGACCTGTTTATCAGCGTTCTTGTTTTAGGGATTTTCATTAATAAAGTTGGCGATACATTCCAGAATCTGACGGTCGACGGACTTTCACAGTTAAAACATTAAGGATAATGGTGATTTATTTCTTAGTGGCATTTGCATGCGGAGGAGGTATCCTGTTGCTGAGAAATAAGCGTGTCACCCTCGTATTGCGGTGTGCATTCATAGTAAATCAATTGTGGATCACCCTCTATGCTTTTCTCCACCCCGGAACAGAAGATGCGCTGTACTTCAGTTTCGATTCCATCGGAATTATTCTCGCCACGGTATTGACCATCCTTTCGATCGCAACGTTTTACCACAGCTATCTCTATCTGAACCGGCATCCGACCAGCGTGAAGAACGAAAGCATTTACTACGCGTCGTTGATCCTGCTTATTACTGCAATGACGGGAGCGTATTTCACCAACCACATGGGCGTATTGTGGGCCTGGCTTGAAGCCACTACACTCAGTGTCTCAGTTTTGATTTACCACGACCGGACGGCGACCTCACTGGAGGCAACATGGAAATACGTATTCATCTGCTCCATTGGGATTTCCATTGCGTTTATCGGGATCCTTTTCCTCAGCATCGTTGCCACCAAGGGAGGCCTGACGGATCTGTATCTACCGGGCCTGATGGCGGCAGCCAAAGGCATGGACACGACCTGGTTAAAAAGTGCATTCATTCTCCTGTTCACTGGATTCAGCGCCTAGTTGGGGATATTCCCATTGTACACCGTTTGCGTAGATGCCCATACGGCCTCACCCCCACCCATCAGTGCGTTTATTTCAACTTCCCTGATGAGCGTTGGCTTCTTAGGCATCTTCCGCATGTATTCCATTATCGCGCAAACGGATGCCCACCAATGGGCGAACAGGATACTCATGATCAGCGGAGTCATTTCCATTGCGATTTCTGCCATGCAATTGTTACGGGTAAAACACTTCAAGCGCATGTTTGCCTTCTCCAGCCTGGAACAAATGGGAATTGTTGCCATTGCCCTTTCGGCAGGAGGCATCGGCTACTACGCCGCCATCCTTCATATCGTGTTGCACTCATTTGCCAAAGCCAGCCTTTTTTACCAGATCGGTCAGGTGGACAGCATCTACCATTCGTATTGGATAAAAGATTCCGGCGGATACATGAAAATTAACCCGCTGGGTGGCATCGTCCTCTTGCTGCTGTTTATTATGATCACGGCCATACCGCCTTCCGGATTATTTGTGAGTGAACTCATGGTATTTAAAGCATTGTTTACGGGACACTACTACTTCGTCAGTATCCTTGTACTATTCCTGCTATCCGTAATCATTTATGTTCTAGGTAGGAATTTTATGCAATTGCTTTATTCAACCGACTATGAAGTTCGCGGGACTGACGCGGTGGCGGTTTACAAACCGGAGACTTTTTCACAGTTTATTCTTATCGCCTTACTGATTTACCTGGCATTCTGGCCGCCGGCATTTTTCACCAGACTAATTAATTCAGCCGTTGTGATGCTGACCTAACTACAAGATCGTACCGAATTGTAAAACTTATTTTCAAACCTTATGCTGATCGAAGACATCCAGATTTTAAAACGCCTCGGCAAACAGTTTATTCCCGACGTTACCAAACCCCAGGTCCCGGGTCCCTTCAAAGGGAGACCTGAGATCTCCACTGAAAGAGTCAATGAAGACGCCTTGGCTGCACT
>DATHFS010000212.1:0-3225 GCA_035317975.1 Cyclobacteriaceae bacterium
AACTCACTTCCATTGTAGCATTGATTATTGCCCCTCACATCGCTCATAAGGACCACGGCCAGGCGAAAATCCATAAGCCGGTTATTGAAAGAACTACCGCGGGAGACATGATACGATAATCTAAAAATGTAAAAAACCACCAAGAGCCGCGGGCCATGCGCTAAGACCTACCAAAGCGCCAAGAACTAATCACCTGTGATTTTGCTGATTATTATCATTGTTCCTTACCATTTTTCTGCGCAAATCGGCGTTATGCTTCACCAGCTACTCAAGATGGTTCGGGCGCAGGCTGGGGAGAGCATAGCTGTTCTTTGAGGTACAACAATGGCAATCCACCAGACTCCAATGCTGACGCTTGGAACCAAGAATTAAACAATCCACCGGGCTCTACCGACAGATTATCGGAAAATACCGATCTTTAGCCGGCATATTGCCTTCCCATTCATTCACAAAAGGTTACCAAAAGTGGCGTTAAGAGTATTCAGGTCGGGTGCACAGATGGACGAAAAGGAGATTTTCGAACGAATCCAAAAGGGTGACGAAAAGGCTTTAGAGTTCATTTACAAGAAGTATTTCAGGATGATGACCAAGTTGGTCGTCACCAATAGTGGAACCGAAGAGGAGGCCATGGATGTTTACCAGGATGCCCTGGTGGTTTTTTGGCAGAAGGCCAGGTCAGGAAACCTGGTCATGACCTCTAAGATCAGCACGTACATCTACAGTGTTTGCCAGAATCTGTGGAGAAAGGAGCTGGACAGGAAAAAGAGGTTGTCCAATGAGGAGAAGGATTCGGCAGAATCTCTTGATATGGACGGCCCGGAACGCCAAAAAATCATTGGCAAGTGCCTGGAACAGTTGGGTGAAACGTGCCGGAAGGTGTTGATGTATTATTACTTTGACGAGATGTCGATGCAGGAAATTGCAGACAAACTTGGGTTTGCCAACACCGACACCGCCAAAACGAAGAAATATAAATGCAAACAAAAGTTGGATGAATTAGTCAAAGCTCAGTATTCTGAGCAGGATTTTTTGGATTAATGGAATGAGCAATTTTGAATTGATCGATGATTATCTCACCAACCGGCTTGGGGAGCAGGAAAGGGTATCGTTTGAACAGCGATTGGGTTCCGACCCTGCCCTGAACGCCGATGTGGAGTTACAAAAACATATCGTGGCGGGCGTGAAGCACGCCCGCGCTGCCGAACTGAAAGCGATGCTGAACAATGTGCCGGTGGGTGGCGGATTTTCATCCGGACCCATGGCCGGTAAGTTAGCGGCCGGTGTTGTTGCGGTCGGGATCGTCGCCACCTCGCTTTACTTTTACCTAACGCCAACGGGATCTCCAGCCGGAGAGCCTGCCGTTAATTCCAAAAATCAAACTGACCCTCCGGCCTCAACAGAGAAAGCCACGGAGGTCGCTCCGGTACAGCAAACCCAGCCGGCAACCGGACTTCCGCTCGCCGTTGACCCGCGCAAAGCAAAGACGAAATCGCCGAAGAAAAAGGCCTCTTCAAAACCGGTGGTAACTCCTCAATCGAAGATTCAAGTAGTGGATCCCTCCGATGAACTGGTTGATAATTCACCGAAAGAAGTGGATGCCACTAAAAGCGAGAAGTCAAGCCTAACCGCATCACACATTGCTGTCGAGACCAATACAACCAGCAAGAAATACGATTTCCATTATCACTTTGATGGCGGCAAACTGGTCCTGTATGGACCTTTTGACAAGAGCTTATATGAGATCCTGGAAATCCATGGAGACCAGCACGCTGTTTTCCTTTTCTACAAAGAGACCTATTATCTTCTGGACGAGAACCAAAAAAAGATCGTTGGACTCCAGCCCATCCGGGATTCGGCCTTACTACGGAAGTTGAAAGAGTACAGGGGAAGATGGTACCACGAGATTTTTCACCGCGGAGACGCGGAGACGCGGAGGCGCAAAGAAGGCGCAGAGGAAATGCAATTTGGTTTGTCGTTTTAATAATAATTTACCTTTATTCTTTTTGATGTTTTGAATAAGCAATCCAAAATATCCTTTGCCTCTGCGCGTGCTTTGCGCCCCTGCGTCTCCGCGGTTTAAAATTTCCTTATCTTTGGGCCGTATGAGCACCGTGGCCCCAAAATTCAAAGTCAGTAAAAAGAAACTAGGCAGCTATCCCTACCTCAGTGTCGTGCTGAGCATTACCCTGGCGCTATTTGTAATTGGTGTTTTTGGCCTGCTTGTTATTTACTCAAAAGAGTTGGAACGCGTCGTGCGCGACAATGTAAAAATCCAGGTCTACCTCAAAAACAAAATCACCGAAACCCAGCGCCTGCAGATTGAGAAGAACCTCTCCTCTCGCTATTTTCTGCCCAGAAAGCCGGGGGGCAGCTCCATCCAGTTCATTTCCAGGGAGGAGGCAGCCAAACAGTTCATCCAGGAGACCGGAGAAGACTTTCAACATTTCCTGGGAGAAAATCCCCTTCGCGATGCTTTTCTGGTCAGTGTCGATCCGGCCTACCATGATAAAAAGAGCATGGCAAAAATCAAGACTGAAGTAGAGCAAATCAACGGTGTTTTTCAGGTGTACTATATTGAAAATCTCATTGACTCCATCAATAAAAATGTGACCCGGATCGGACTGATTTTGCTTGGCATGGCAGCGGTACTCCTGCTCACGGTGGTATTGCTCATCAGTAGTACCTTGAGACTCGCCTTATTCTCTCAGCGTTTTCTCATTCGCAGCATGCAATTGGTAGGCGCCAAACGATGGTTCATTCAACGACCCTTTTTGTTCCGGGCCTCCTTACATGGATTCCTGGCCGGCGTGATTGCATCGGGCTTGTTGGTTGCATTAATTTCATTTGCCAATAAACGCATCGAGGATTTAACCCTGATTCAAAACACCGACCGGATTGCGCTCCTGCTGGGATGCCTTTTACTCATCGGTATTTTTGTAGGGACAACCAGTACCTATCGCGCGGTAAGGAAATATTTGAAACTTTCATTAGATGAATTGTATTAATATGAATAAACTACCCTTTGGAAAAAAGAATTATCAATTGATGGTCGCCGGCTTACTGGTCGTCGCTACCGGGTTTACGCTGATGGCCATCGACAAGGAACAATTTGGCTGGCTGGGCCTTACCCTGGGGCCGATTGTGGTTATGGCGGGATTTATCACCGAGATTTTTGCCATCCTCCATACCCCACAGGAAAAACAGTAACCCATCATGTCCGTTCTG
>DATHFS010000213.1:0-5095 GCA_035317975.1 Cyclobacteriaceae bacterium
CACAGTATTTGTCCGTTGCTGGCGCCCATCGCTTTGCGAATGCCGATCTCCTTTGTCCGCTGCTCGGCGACAAAAGAGGCTAAGCCGAACAAGCCGACGCAGGTTATGAATATCGCCAGCCCCGAAAAATTTCGCGACATCGAGGCGATCCTCCTTTCGGATTTATACATGCGGTTGAATTCATCATTGACAAACCAGTAATCCAGTCCGATGCCGGGATATACCTGCTTCCACTGCTTTTCAATAAACGCAATCTTCTCCTGGAACTTTCCTTTGGGCAGCTTCACGTACACGATCCGGTCAATGACGTGCGGCGTGGGGTCGATCACCAATGGCTCAAGCACCTGATAGGCCGACTTATAAGGAAAATCTTTGACCACGCCTATGATCTTGCCGGTGCGCAGCCGGGTATAATTATAATCAAAGTAGCCGTTAACGTGGGGTGACGTCATCACCGTACCGATAAGATCCTCCGGTTTTTTCCCTAATGCCTTGGCGGCCGTTTCGTTGAGCAGGATAGAGGTGGAGTCTGCTACATTCCCGATTTCAAAAAACCGGCCGGCGATGAGTTCGAGGGAAAATGTCTTTGGAAAATCATAATCGACATTAAATGTATTCCATTTAAATTCCTCCTGGTTCAGATCAGGGAATTTATAAGGTGTCTGCAGCGGACCGAAGTAATCGAGTCGCGGGAGGTGATTGCCGCAGGTAACGAGCTCCAGGTCGGGATCCTGCTTCACCAGGTTCTTGAAAGCCGGGTACCGGCTGTAGTCGGCCGTACCGCCATGGCGGATAGAGAGGAGCTGGTCTCCGGTTGCGTTCAACCGTGAATTTTTCATGAGGTCCATTTGTCTGACAAAAACGATAGTAAGGATCAGCAGGAAAATGGCGATCCCGAATTGAAATCCCGTCAGGACCTTCCGGAATAGATTGGACCCGCGGCTGAAGGAGAACTTTCCTTTCAGCACCTCGATGGTATTGAATCCGGAAAGGAACAATGCCGGATACATACCGGATAAAAACGAGACCACCATCAACAGGCCAATGAACGAAAGAATGAGCCATGGATTAAGTAACGTAGTGAAGGGAATATTCCGCTCCGCGATTTGACTAAAGACAGGAAGGGAAAGGACGACCAAAACAATGGCGATCAAAAAACCGGTAGATACCAATACGAACGATTCCAGCATGAACTGCTGAATGAGCTGTTTCCGTTGGCTGCCCAGTGACTTGCGCAAGCCGATCTCCTTGGAGCGCTTGCCGGAGCGGGCGGTGGAAAGATTCATATAATTGATGCTCGCGACAAGAACGATCATGATCGCGATCCCTGCGAAAATATAGATATAGAGCTTGTTGCCCATTCCTTCGTTTGCCCAGGGCACGTCTCTGTCAAAATGGATATCCGGAACGGCCCGAACGAGGGGTTCAACCTTTGTTTCTCCAAGTTGTTCGCGAATCTTTGGATTTGCCTTTAGCACTTCATCGATCAACTTGGTCATGTGCTTTTCAATCTTTGTCTTATTCGTACTTCCATCGGTAAGAATATAGAGGTTGAAAAAACCGTTGAGCATGTCGTCCTCCAGTTGTTCGAATGTCTGGCCAGGAGGTAATTGGAAAAATGGTTTTAGCGAGCGGAACGTGATCAGGTACTTGGGATTAAAATGGGTATTGTCCGGGTAATCTTTGATTATTCCGCTTACCGTCAGGAGCAGTTCCTGGTTGTTCGTAGCGAAAGGATGTTTGATAATTACCTCCTGGTTCATGGGATCCAGCTCACCAAAGAGTTTCCGGGCGGCAGATTCTGTCAGCACGAGTTTGTTAGGCTCACTCAATGCTTTTTCAGGATTACCTTTGATCATGGGAAAGTACATCGTCTTTTGAATGTCGCCATCCACCCAGGCAATGTCTTCGGTGAGTAAAATCCGATCTTCATTTCTGGCCCGTAGGCTGGCAGGCATACCATAGGTGCTTGACTTGAAATTATCGAGAACGCCCGGCAGCTCGTCCTTCAGCCTTTTCCCCCAGCCACCCCCCATGCCGGTATTGTACTGAACGTTCCCTTTTGGATCGGTAAACTTGAATCCGAGACGGTAGGTTTGTTTTCCTTTGGGAAACACATCGTCAAATGTCAATTCACTATGCAGGTACAAAAAGATGAGCATGGCGCTGGCCAATCCAACGGAGAGGCCGACAATATTGATGATGGCATGGGCTTTTTGCTTGCCAAAGGCGCGCAGTGCGATGGTGAAATAATTCTTTAGCATGGGTCGGGGAGTTGGGTTAAGTGAAATAACGGTGAGCGCAGGAAAATGATACTGGAAACGGGATAATTGATGGTGTTAATGTCAAGAGTTGGGATGTGATTGTCACTCGAATGGGGGAGGCGTTAGTCCTTCGTCCTCAGTTTTGAGTCTCTGGCCGGAGCGAACCTAACATTAGGGTTTATTCACTGACTACACAGCACCAGGGACGCAAGAGTCTCGACTAGAACTGGAAAAGTGGTATATTGCAGGGCTTTTTTAGTTGAACACCGGCTTTCAGGTGGAATTCAGGGGGGCCGGACATCTGGCCAATCGAATGCGGCCCCTGCGATCAATGAAAAGACAAAAAAAATAGACTTTCCGCTGACGACCGGGCGGAGGGTGTTTGCAAGCGTTGAAATAAAAACCCTATATACCCATGTATTTCGAATCTAGCCCCTACTCCTCGCTGTGGAATAAGTATCGTCCTGTGATTCTGCAGTTGATGATGGCTGCAGGAAATGACCCCCAGCAATATAAATTATCTGCTCACGAATTCAAGGCTGTTGGTCGCCGGGAGAAGGCCTATTCCTTTGTATTGGAAGTCTCCCAGGGAAAAGCCATAAACAATATAAAGGGGTCGACGGTGGCCCGCGACCTGTTGGGGATATTACAGCAATCTCAGAAGGGGTCGCAGCTTATGCGCGAGGCAATCTACGAGCTGAGTTTGGATAAGCAGTTTGTATTTCATGTGACCCGGAGAGTGGTGGAGGCAGTAACGGAGACGCCGGAATAGTCTGAACTTTGATTCTCCCGATAGCTATCGGGATGATTTATATGATTAGGATGAATTGGCATCTGATTCTGGTATAGGTACCAACCTTCAACATTCATTCCTTATTCACTATTCTAATTCGCTCAGCTTTTGAACGCCTCCAGGTAGAGGTCCTCTACCTTTTTTCGCGCCCAGGGCGTTTTTCGAAGAAAGGTCAGGCTGGACCTGATACTCGGGTCGATAAGGAAGCAGTTAATTCGAATGCGTTCCCCTAATCCGTCCCAACCATAGCGATCGACCAGGAGGATCAGGATCACCTCCAGCGTTTTGCCATGCAAGGGGTTGTTGGGTTGTTGTTCTTTCATTGCCTCTAGGGACTCAATGTCGCTATTTCCCGCTCGTAGTCAAATTGAAGATCTTCCGGCAGCTTTGCCAGGACTGCTGTAATTTTCAGCCGTTGCTGCTGGCAAAGATTGAAAAGTACCGTACCGGGATGAAGAGGGATCCGGGCTTCTTTCATTTTCCTGCAAAAACAGATTCGAAGTTCCAATTCAGTCTGCTTCAGTCCGGAATACTTTATTTGACGGTTGGTGAACCGAAGGATTTTCCTCAGCGTCTTCTTGACGTAGTACGGGTTACCGGGCGGAAGTGCTTTAAACAACTCCCCTAATTCTTCTTTTACAGAATTAATATATCCTTGTTCATCGTGCGATTCAAACAGAAGGTAGGCAAGCAGTTCCTTGTTTTCTTTCTTGTGTTTTGCCAGCCGCAGACACATATCCCGTATCGCGGAGGGGTCCCGTGTTTGCAATTCTTTTTTAATCTCAGATAAGGAGGGTGCGTTCATATCGGCGGACTGCTATTTTTCGCCTTCAAGTTACGGAACTACCAGCTAGACTTCCTTTTCCTAATTAGGACAAATGGGTAGAATATTCCCCAGTTGAAAAGTTGACCCATTGACAAACCATTTAAATACCTCATCTCAGAGGGCATGTGTATTGCAATATTAAGTTGAGCCACCTAAGCGCTTCCACCTTGAACAAAATCCTTTTAGAGCGAATACTCCTGGTCTTGATTGCAGGCGCCCTGCTGGTAATGGCAGGGAGGAGCGGATACCAGGTCTATGAGCTTTCCATCCAGCGGGCTGCGCTCAAGAAGGACTATAGCGCCCTGAATAACATTACCTATGGCTTACTTTCGGTTAACGCCTGGCGCGACCACCTGGTAAAGGTAGTGACTAAACGAATTGATGATTTTGCCTTTACAGCCGAACAGGAGGCTGCTGTGAAAATTGAAATTTCCCGTGTTCTTCATGCCATTATCAACAAGGCGGACAGTATGCTGGAGATGAAGCAAAAAAGCATTGGCGGAAAGCTCAAGAAATTTGCCGTGAAGTCACTGGTCAATTCGGACAAAATCCATGAGAAGGTGCCTGCCTTTACCGAAACCATTATCGCCGAGCTAAAAAAGCCAAAGAATAAGGAAAAACTAAAGTTTTTGGCCCAAAGCAAGTTAAAGCAATTCGGAGCCATCACCTATGACAGTACACTCGACATGCAGCGCATGGACCTTATTTTGTCGCGGTACAATGCGGCCGACGTGGAAAGCTTTGACCGTGACTGTGAAGTGATGCTCAGCAGCTTACAGGCAAAGTGCTACTTCCATACCTATGTTGTTCTGGGCACCATGATGGTATTTCTGCTCATGTGGTGGCTTTTGAAAACGCAACGAGCATTGCATACTCCTCTTTTTGTTCTCTCTGCAACACTGGCCCTTATCGTGCTGGTGGTCGCCCTCACTTCGCCCATGATAGAAATAGATGCCCGGATCAAAGAAATGACGTTTCTCCTGATGGGGGAAAACATTTCTTTTCATGACCAGGTGATCTTCTATCAAAGTAAAAGCATTGTCGATGTTGTTCGCGTACTGGTAGACACGGGAAAATTTGATTCTGTCCTGGTTGGATTTCTCATCCTCATCTTCAGCATCGTTTTTCCGATCGGAAAATTACTGTCAACCGAGTTTTATCTGTTGGGCAGTGAAAAAGTAAGAAAAAATAAAGTCATACAATTTTTTGCGT
>DATHFS010000214.1:0-2047 GCA_035317975.1 Cyclobacteriaceae bacterium
CATGCAGATATGCTTTGATGCAAACTGGGCTGACGGTTGGGATAACCTTAGGAAAAAGGGAGCCGATCTTGTGATATTCTCGTCACAGTTTCCCGGTGGAAGGATGCTCAATTATCATGCACAGAAGAATAGTTTTTACATCGTATCCAGTACCGGGGGCGATGCACGGGTAATTGATATATCCGGAAACGATCTTGATTGTACCAGTGAATTTGTGCGGTACGCATGGGCAACGATCAACCTTGACAAAGTAAACGTAACCACCTGGCCAACCTGTGACAGACTCCCCGATGTATTTAAAAAGTATGGAACCAGATTGGCCATCAAGACGTGGGGTAAAACACAGGTGATCACCGTTGAAAGCCGCGATCCCCTGTTAAAGGTTCAGGATGTCTTGAAAGAGTTTGAAATTCCGACCTATGCGGACATGTTAAAAGAGGAGACGGAGATTCAGAATAAATACAGGTCGATGGCGAATAAATGAGTTTACCAATACAAAACACATAGATACATAGGCACATAGAAACATAGGTAATATTAAACTAAGAGTCCTATGCGTCTATGTTTAAAGTTACCCCCAAAATCCAATGAATAGCATCGTAAAAAAAGAGAACCGTTTACCTCGTGAGGTTTGGGTTGCAGGCATGAGTCTGAAAGGCCTTTGGCCGGAAAAGACAATTGAGAAGAGGATGAAGGATGTTCTTGAAAGGATGGAAAGTTTTTATGCATTTGAACCCGATCTTATTTGTCTGCCCGAAACGATTAACACATCCTGGGTAGACGAATTGAAAACACTGGAGGAAGTTGCTGAGGATGAAACTACCCCGGGACCAATCACCCGTATGCTGGCGGAAGTTGCCAGAAAGCAGAATTGTTATATTACATGCCCCATTGTGACAAAGAAGGAGGGGCATTTTTATAACAGCTCCATCCTGCTGAACCGTCAGGGAAAGATTGAAGGGGTATTTCACAAGGTTCACCCCACTGCAACTGAAGTAATTCCTGAGGCCTATTTCAAGGGAGGCGGAGTTACACCCGGAGCCGTTAAGGGAGGTGTGCTCAAAACCGATTTTGGAACAGTAGGGACGCAGATATGTTTTGATGCCGAGTGGTCTGACGGTTGGCATTCCCTAAAGGAGGACGGTGCTGAAATTGTATGCTTTCCCTCCCAGGGTCCCTTTTCGAACACGTTGTCCAACCATGCCTGGGTCAATCATTACTACATCGTAGCCAGTACCGGAGAGGATTCCCAGATCATTGATATGACGGGGGACATCATTGCTTCGGACGGCGAGTTTGCGCGATGGGTCTGCGCTCCGGTGAATCTTGAAAAAGAGTTACTTCATATATGGCCGCACACCCTTAAGTTTAAGGATATTCAGAAAAAGTATGGAAGGAAGATTCGCTTCAAAATTTATCATCCCGAAAACTGGGCAACGCTGGAAAGCAGGGATCCGGATGTGAAGGTGAAAGATATTTTAAAGGAATATGAGATTCCCACTTATGACGAACATATCCGGGAAGCGACGGAGATACAGGAGAAGCACCGACTGTGACCGGGATTCATTTGATTTTGACTATGATTCATGTGATTTTACTGATTTGGTTGGTGTGATTCAAACGAAGCCGATAAAATATCCGCTGGTACTTTTTCTGATCCTATCCGCTGGTCTGCGGTCTTATGCTCAGCCGGCAAGTCTTTCCGAACTGGATCCATATTTAAAGAAATCGGTTGCGTGGAAGTCCTCCACGCTCAACAAGGATATACCGGTTAAAATTTATTTTCTGGGAGACCGGACGGAAAACCCGGATGGGGCGGAAGTTATTGTCTATCTCAGGAATAAAGCGTGGGAGCGAATCGGGCAGGAATCAGACCTGTCTATCTTGACGGACTATATTCAAAAAAAATTTATCGTCATCACGGTTGATTATGGAAATGAGGTGCAGGCTGTCTCTCCCCATTTTGATAAAGATTTACATGATCTTCTGAAGGCCGTTTACGGTTTTAAAACAGAATCCTTGTTGAGAAGTATCAATCTCATGCCCA
>DATHFS010000215.1:0-4189 GCA_035317975.1 Cyclobacteriaceae bacterium
CTGCACGGCGTTACCGGAAGCGGCAAGACTGAAATCTACATCGACCTGATCAGGAAAGCGCTGGAGGGGGGATCACAAGTTCTTTATCTCCTGCCGGAGATTGCCCTGTCTACGCAAATTGTTCACCGGTTGAAAAAAATATTCGGATCGACGATGGGTGTGTATCACTCCAAGTTTTCGGACAGCGAACGGGTGGAGGTCTGGAATGGTGTGCTCCAGGGCAAATTCAAATTCGTCGTGGGGGTTCGCTCCTCTGTCTTTTTACCATTTGATAATCTGGGACTGATCATTGTTGATGAAGAACATGATTCTTCTTACAAGCAATATGATCCTGCCCCGCGGTATCACGCCCGGGATGTAGCCATGGTGATGGGAAAACAGCACCATGCCAAAGTTCTGTTGGGAAGTGCGACGCCCTCCCTCGAGTCATTTTATCAGGCCGGGCAAGGCCACTATGGGTTGGTTGTCCTGACCGATCGCTTTGGAGAGGCGCAGTTGCCCGACATCCGGTTTGCGAATATGCTGCAGGAAAAAAAGCGAAAGACCAATAAGGGTGAGTTCAGCTCGCTGCTGTTAAAAGAAATCAAGGAAACCATCGCGCTGAAGGAGCAAGTCATTTTGTTTCAAAACCGGAGAGGGTATTCCCCCATGATCCAATGTCAGGATTGCGCCTGGATCCCAAAGTGCATCAATTGTGCCGTCAGCCTCACGTATCATCAGTACCGGCATGCGATGATCTGCCACTATTGCGGATACAGGGAAGAGCTGCCGAAGGCATGCCCCACCTGTTCTTCGAAACGGATCCAGACCCTGGGCTATGGAACAGAAAAACTGGAGGAAGAACTGAAGCTCAATTTCCCCGAAGCCACCATTCAGCGCATGGACCTCGATACCACGCGCACTAAGGGAGGCTATGAAACTATCCTGCAGGAATTTGAAAATGGGAAGACGGACATTTTGGTAGGCACGCAAATGGTGACTAAAGGACTTGACTTTGACCGCGTCAATCTGGTCGGCGTGTTTGACGCGGACCGAATGATGCATTTCCCTGACTTCCGGTCTCATGAGCGGGCCTTTCAATTGATCATGCAGGTAAGCGGCCGGGCCGGCCGAAGGACAAAAAAAGGAAGGGTGATTATTCAGACGTCCAATCCGGAACATCCGTTATTCTCATTTGTAGTCAACCACGATGTACCGGGGTTTGTCAATGACCAGACGAATGATCGCCAGATTCATTTCTACCCCCCTTTTTCCAGACTTATTGAAATTACGATAAAGCATCCCAACCGCACGGTGTGCCATGCGTGTGCGGCGCGGTTTTTTGAAGCCGTCCGGTTGCGACTGAGCGGAATCAAAATTATGGGGCCGGGAGAGCCCATCATTTCCAAAATAAGAAATGAGTACCTGATGACCCTTCTTTTGAAGATTGCCCGCGACCGCGGGAAACTGGGTGAAATCAAGGATGCACTTAGGGAAATTGGGGATCAGATTAATCAGGTAAAGGAGTTCAGGAGTGTGAGGATTGTGTTTGATGTCGATCCCGTGTAGGCAGGTAATCGGTGAACGGTGATCGGTAATCGGTGGTGAAAACCAGTTGACTAGGATCGAACCACCGATTACTGATCACCGATTTAACCAAGAATGTCCCACTCATCATTCAACACCGGGATCGCATGATGCGCCGTCAAATCAAACTGACACGGAACAACGGAGACATAGTTGTTGGCGATGGCCCACTCGTCGTTGTCCTCGCCCTTATCAAAATTGACAAAGCTTCCGGTCATCCAGAAATACCGTCTTTTGTTGGGGTCGAAGCGCTGATCAAACTCTTCCACCCACTTTGCGTTGGCCTGGCGACAGATGCGGATCCCCTTGATGGGTTCCTGTTTCATCCGCGGGAAGTTGACATTCAAGGCAACTCCTTTCGGCAGTCCTTTTTTTAATACTTGTTCTGTTATTTTCTTGATGTAGGTCAACGTGTGTGAGAAGTCGGGGTGAGACCCATAATCGCATAACGAAAAGCCGATCGCCGGAGTGCCCTCAATCGCCCCTTCAATGGCGGCCGACATGGTCCCCGAATACAACACACTGATGGAAGTATTGCTGCCGTGGTTGATCCCGCTGACGATGACGTCGGGCTCGCGTTCATCCTTGAGTACAAAATGGCGGGCGATCTTTACACAATCTGCCGGTGTGCCGGAACACTCAAATGATCTTACTCCTTCAAAGATCGAGGTCTCATCCAGCCGGAGAGATTCCCCTACCGTGATGGCATGGCCTTTTCCGGATTGCGGACTGTCGGGGGCCACCACCAAAACGTCCCCCAATTGTTTCATTACCTCCACTAAATTTCTTATCCCGGCAGAGGTGATGCCGTCATCGTTGGAAACAAGGATCAGGGGTTTGGCCATAGTTGTTGTGTAATCAGTGTTCTGATAAATATCGTAATCCAGTATTGAGTGCAAATCTCACGAGGGAAGTCATTTGTCATTAGTTATTGGTCATTGGTGGTGGATTGTTAATTCTTCGTGTTCCCCACGAAATGACTAATGACCAATAGCCAATGACCAGTAACTTAAATCTTGGAAGGACTAAACCTAACTAATCCTATTTAGCAAGCGAATTATAATACGCCACTATCTGAGCGACGTCGTACTTCTTATCAAAATCAAGGCGTTTTTCCTTGGCAAACTTCGCCACCTGCTCTCCCCGGGTACCCATCAATTCAATTAAATCATTTTTCTTGCCGGTGAATTGCGCAATCGTGCCGTTTTCCTTCATAAAAAAAAATTTATCTACTAACACCAGCCGGGTATAGGAGCCATAATAATAAAAAGAGGAATAGGTCCTGCTCTCCAGGGCCTCCCGGGACAACAACGTCATCTTACCCTCCTCCAACAGCTCAAAAAAAACGGGAGCCCGGTATTGACCGGTCACGGCATAGGGCAAGGAATAGAATTGACGATACCGTTTGACCGTCACATCAAAGATTTCGAAGAACAAGACCTTTCTGGACGTATAGGTCTCTACGGTGCGGTCTGTCTGAAGCTGCACCAGGTCTTCCTGCATGTTGTACTTCACCATTCCCTTGAGTGTGTCGCCCGATTCAAGAATAATTTTTCCTTCATGCCAAAATTCAAAGGGAAACTTCTGGGCTGAACTGAATGCGGGAATAACCAGCAGACAGAATAAAAGAAATCGCTGACTCATCAACTTTTCAGAATAGAATGTCCAAGCTTGTCTCGTTTCGTCTTCAGGTATTTTTCATTATGAGGATTAGGTTTTATCTCAATGGGCACATTTTCTACAATTTCAAGTCCGTAGCCCGCCAGTCCGACACGCTTCTTGGGGTTGTTGGTCATCAACCGCAGTTTCGAGATTCCCAGGTTGTGGAGAATTTGCGCTCCAATTCCATAATCACGACTATCCATGTCGAAACCCAATTGTAAGTTGGCCTCCACGGTATCCAACCCTTCCTCCTGGAGCTTGTAGGCCCGGAGTTTGTTGAGCAGGCCGATCCCTCTTCCTTCTTGCTTCATGTATAATACAACGCCTTTCCCCTCTTGTTCGACGATCTTCATCGCATTGTGGAGTTGCGAACCACAATCGCAACGGCATGATCCAAAGATGTCCCCGGTTACACAGGAGGAATGCACGCGGACCAATACCGGTTCATCTTTTTTCCAGGTACCCTTGATCAGGGCCAGGTGTACTTCACTGGAATCAATTTGCTCATAAGCCACCAGCCGGAAGTCGCCGTAGGCGGTAGGCATATTCACTTCCACCTGCCTCCGGATCTGGCACTCGTTTTTCATCCGGTAAGCAATCAGGTCCTTGATCGTTACGATTTTCAACTGAAACCGCTGCGCCACTTTCATCAGATCGGGCAGCCGCGCCATGGTACCATCTTCATTCATGATTTCCACCAGCACCCCCGCCGGCCGAAAACCGGCGAGCCGTGCAAAATCAATAGCGGCCTCGGTATGGCCTGCCCGGCGAAGAACTCCCTCGCGTTTTGCCTTGAGAGGAAAAATATGGCCTGGTTTACCCAATTCCTCCGGCCTCGTCTCCGGGTCGGCCAGTGCTTTGATGGTCTTGAACCGGTCATGGGCCGAAATCCCTGTCGTGCAGCCATGGCCGATCAGGTCAACAGAAACGGTGAAAGGCGTTTCAAAGGCTGCTGTATTTT
>DATHFS010000216.1:0-5287 GCA_035317975.1 Cyclobacteriaceae bacterium
CCTTGACCTGATCGAGGCTGCCGCTCTCCGGGAAGCAATCAAGCAGAAAATCGTGGAAGACCGGATCCCGTATGTACGCTCGTTCGACGTGTTGATTCAATACCTCGTGACCCTGGCGGTCTCCGATGGATTCCGGCCCGATGAAATCCTGAAAGAGGTGAAGAGTACCTTTAGTTTCTCATCCCTATCTACTGCAGAGTGGCACTGGGTTCTGAATTTTATTACCACCGGGGGTGCAGCCCTCACGGCCTATGACGAGCACCGCAAAGTGGTGGTGGAAGACGGTCTGTATAAAGTCACCAACCGGAGGATCGCCTTGCGCCACCGGCTTTCAGTGGGAACCATCGTAGGCGATACTTCTTTGTTTGTGAAATACGTGACCGGCAAGTACCTCGGGACAATAGAAGAAAATTTTATTTCCAGGCTTACTCCGGGAGATGTGTTTTGGTTTGCCGGAAAAAATCTGGAGTTGATCCGCATCAAGGAAATGGAAGTTCATGTACGGAAAAGCAACCGCAAATCGGGAATGGTACCCTCCTGGCAGGGAGGGAGGATGCCCCTTTCATCCCAAATGAGTGAGATGATCCGGTTCAAAATAGACCAGGCGGCCCGTCGGCAGGAGAACGATGCCGAGATGGTATTTCTCCGGCCGCTGATGGAGCTGCAGCGAACGCTGTCCCATTTGCCAAAGAAGAATGAGTTTCTGATCGAATACATGAAATCGTCGGAGGGCTATCATGTGATGATGTACCCGTTTGAAGGCCGCTTTGTGCACGAAGGCATGGCGGCGCTCATGGCATACCGGATAGCGCAAATCACCCCGATTACGTTTTCCATTGCCATGAATGATTACGGATTTGAATTGCTATCCGACCAGGAGGTCCCCATTTATGAAGCGATTGAAACCAACGTACTGGGGTCGGATAATTTATTAAAAGACATCCAGGCGAGCATCAACGCTACGGAAATGGCGCGCCGGAAGTTCAGGGACATTGCCGCCATCGCCGGGTTGGTGTTCAAAGGCTACCCGGGTCAGCCTGTGAAAGACAGACACCTGCAATCGTCTTCCCAGCTCTTCTTTGATGTATTCCACGAGTACGACGCGCATAATCTTCTGCTGCATCAGGCCTTTGAAGAGGTCATGGACTTTCAGTTGGAAGAGGTTCGGATGCGCAGGGCCCTGGAGCGAATTGCCAGTCAGAAAATCATTATCAAAGAACCGCCGAGGCCTACGCCTTTTGCATTTCCGATTATCGTAGACCGCAACCGCGAAAAGCTGACTTCTGAAAAATTGGAGGACAGGATTAAGAAGATGTTGTTGCAGTTTGAAGAGTAGAGGGGGGCTGACTAAAAAGTACTAAGTAATAAAAATTGGCCAAATGTTCTTTTGATCTCTGCGCCTACTTTGCGCCTCCGCGCCTCCTGCGGTGAATCTAACGAACAACGAAGAGGTCTCGTATTCGACCGAAATTATCCCAGAGAGTTGCGGCAGCAAAAGCTATGTGCCTATGTGTCTATGTACCTATGTGTTCAGTCTTTGGGTATATCTTACTCTGTCAGAATATATTCCTAAACAACAAGAACAACGTCCCAGCCATCACCATCACCACTGGCAACGTCAACAGCCACGCTATCAAAATATTTCTAACAGTTTCGGGTTGAAGGTTTTTGATCCCTTTGCTCGCGACCATACTTCCGGCGATCCCGGAAGAGAGAACGTGTGTCGTGCTGACCGGGAGCCCCAGGTAGGTGGAAGCAGCAATGGTACTGGCGGCGACCAGTTCGGCCGAGACGCCCTGCGCATACGTCAAATGCTCTTTCCCGATTTTCTCACCGATTGTTTTCACGATGCGCTTCCACCCGATCATTGTTCCAAGTCCCAGCGAAAGCGAGATCAGGAGGATCACCCAGCGGGGTGAGTAATCTGTAATTTTTTTTAATACAGTTAACTGTTCCTTTAGCGTCTTTTTGTCCTTTTCACTGACACGCGCTTCCTCTTTACCAACAATATTTTTCAAGTTGCGATCCATCACCACAATGTTCCTCCGTATTTCGAAGCGCCCCTCTTTGGAAAGCGAGGATACGGTAGAAACTCCGCCGACCGCAGAAATCAACTTTTGGTTCATCACTTGGGTAGCCCATAGTTTTGACCGGTCGGGCTGCGAAAGGGAAGAGGAGTCGATAACGTGGATAACGGTTTCGATTTGCGCCAGGGCCGGCGAGAGGGATTGAGGGGAGATCTTTTCATTCAGTGCAAAATAGCCTGGTACAATGCCGATGAGAATGAGCATGATCAATCCAACTCCTTTTTGACCGTCGTTGGACCCATGAAAGAAGCTGACTCCCGTACACGTCAAAAGCAACACCGAGCGAATGCTCCACGGTGGCGGTTGGTTCTTTTTTGGTTCCTTGAAGAGGTTGTCTCCATAATCTGTTTTTTTGGTGAGCGTCCTGATCACAAACATCAGGACGATCGTCAATGAAAAGCCAAACATGGGTGAAATGAGCAGGGAAATTCCCATCTCCTCGGCCTTTGCCCAATTGACGGCAGTTTCCATCGAGTTGGGAAGCAGAGAGAAGGCTATTCCGACCCCCAGAATAGAGCCGATCAGGGTGTGCGAACTGGAACAGGGGATGCCAAAATACCAGGTCAGTAAATTCCAGGAGATGGCGCTGATCAACAATGCCATGACCATGGAGATACTATGCGAGATATTCTGATCGATGAGGGATTCGACTGGCAAGAGATTGACGATGGCCATGGCCACCGCGACGCCACCCACCAAAACGCCGAGGAAATTGCAAAACCCCGACCAAATAACGGCAATCCAGGGTTTCAGGGAGTTGGTGTAAATGACCGTGGCTACGGCATTCGCCGTGTCATGAAACCCATTTACAAATTCAAACGCGCAAGCCGCAACGAGGCATAGAATCAGTAGGATTGAATAGGAGAGGTCTAGTTCAAACATGCCTTGGATTTAGGAAATTGGGGGATAATCTCAGGAGATCAGATAATCTGTGATTTCAAAGGTAAGGCGACGTGCCAAACTCAATGTTAAGGCAATGTTAACATTTTTCCTTTACGGAATTGGAAAAAAGGAGTTTTACAGGCCTGGAAAAGCACAAATCTGTGACCTTCAATTATATCCGCGCCTTTTTCTTATCCTTGCAGGGTGAGCGGTATGGAGATTGAAATTTCAGGCGAGCGAGCAAAATTACTTTGGCAAAAGGCGGTCTGGCTACCTCAGCATAAAACTTTATTGGTCGCTGATCTTCATATTGGAAAGATCAATCACTTCAGGAAGGCGGGAATTCCGGTTCCGCCAAAAGCCAATGATCGAAATACGGAAACACTCATTGATTTGCTTAATGAAACCAAGGCCGACCGGGTCATTTTTTTAGGAGATTTATTCCATAGTTATTACAATGAGGAATGGGCCGTGTTGGGCCAGGTTCTCCGGCACTTCTCCACTTGCTCTTTTGAATTGGTTCGTGGCAATCACGACATTATGAGCCAGCTGCAATATCAGCGGCACCGGATCGTGGTCCATGAGGATCGATTGCAATTGGGCGGCTTGCACCTTACGCACCAACCCATTCTGGGGCAGGGTGAAGAAAGCAATCGTGAAACTGCTCCGGGCGGTTTAACAGGCTACAACCTGGCCGGACACATTCATCCGGGCATTCGATTAACGGGGAGGGGAAGGCAGTCTATGACCTTGCCTTGTTTTTATTTCGGAAAGGACGCCGGAATACTCCCGGCCTTCGGATCATTCACGGGATTGGCCATACTCAAACCCAAAGTAGAAGCGCGCATTTTCATTATCGCCGATAACAAGGTTCAGCAAATCAATTAGTTGATTTAAATTTCAAATTATCATCGCCTCCGTTTCTGTTTGGGTTTATTCCCACCCCCTGAATTGAATATCAGTCCGATCGAAAATTCGAGGCCGCTGAAATCCACTTTTGCATCCTTATAGTCGACCGGTACGGTAGCAATAGTAGAGGAGCCGCCGGAGTAACTTCCTGTCAATGGCAGCTTCGATTGGCCGACGAGGTAATTGGTTTCGATGGAGACCCCTACTTGTTGGGTGACGTGCACCGTTAACTCCACCCCTCCATGGTATCCATAGCCTGGTTTGTTTTGAAAGGCAAGTGTCGAATTGGCGACGGCCCATCCTTCCTTTTCCCGGATGGCTCTGTCGATGTTGCCGTAATTCAACGTTTGACCGAACCCATAAAAAAAGAATCCTCCTCCCTTCACATCCACTTCCACTTTCGAACCCTTCAATTGAAAAACTAACTCCGCCGGCACAAAGAGGGTGAAGTTGGGACCGACAAAGGGCGCCTTGTTGGGTAAAGGTTGGTCTTTCACACTTAAGCCTGACATGCGGTATAGTGATGCCCCTGTTTGTACCGCCAGGAAGCGATTGATATTGACTCCCAGTCCGCGAATAGAAAAAGGGCTGACGGGTGTGGAGAAATAGCCGTTGCGCGGAATGAAATAAGAAAACGAAAGTCCGACATCCTGGGCGAACAGGGGAAGGCGTAAGCCAATAAGTGACAACACTACTATTAATGATTTCATTGTGATTTGGGTTTCCGTTTCTTGAGACCGGGAAATTAAGGAATTAAGGGTTAGGGTTGAAAAACACATAGATACATAGGCACATAGTCACATAGCGTCGTTTTCTATCAATAGTATTTTCTATGTGTCTTTTTTTGATTTCATTTGCTCACCTGCTTTGTAAACGGAGGAGGCTAAAGTCACATAGCAAAAGCTTTCTTTACGCAACCTATGTGCCTATGTACCTGGATGCCTATGTGTTTTGTATTTAAGCTGAGACTTTTCCCGTGCCTCTTGTTTGTCGCACTGATGATCGCGTGCTCGACAAAAAAAATACCGGCTGATCTGATTCTGCGGGGCGGAAAAATTTATACGTTAAATGACCAGACTCCCGTTGTGGAGGCGGTGGCCGTTATCGCAGACACAATCGCTTATGCCGGCGACCTGGCGGGGTCGAAAGCGTTTGAGGGAGAAAATACAAAGGTGTTCGACTTAGGGGGGAGAACCATGACGCCCGGCTTTATTGAATCTCACGGTCACCTGATGGCGTTGGGCCATTCCGAACTTGAACTTGATCTCGACCACGTGAAGAGTTACGAGGAATTGGTCGATAAAGTGAAATCAGCCGTTGCGGGAGCCCGGCCAGGAGAGTGGATAAGCGGACGGGGTTGGCATCAGGACAAATGGAGTAAGAAACCGCCAGTCCTGGTCAAGGGGTTT
>DATHFS010000217.1:0-3568 GCA_035317975.1 Cyclobacteriaceae bacterium
AATGAAAATCATTTTCAAATCAGCATGGAAGGCAGACCACGCCAATTGATTCAAGGCAGTTTTAATCACCTGTCCGCAAAATTCATTTCCACCATTGGTACTTAGTGAAAACAGCTTCTCCGAAATCACATCAAGGTCTTCAGTTAAAGCACTCACCTGGCGGATATAGCCTTCATAAGATGAAAGCCCGTCATTGCCATATTCATACAGCGCAATCTTAATATTGGGCTGCTTGCCATCTTCGCTTTTGGCAGCGGCTACTTCATTTACAATTTTCCACAACTGCGATTTTGCCTGATCGATTAGACCATCCATACTATTGCTCGTATCAAGCAAAAGCGCGATCATGATCGTTTGACCTTTTGAAGGAGGAACAACATTGACTTTGTCTGTTGTGAAGCTCATGAATAGGAATGCCACCAGGAATACAAGGGGCCTCGAAAGGATGCGGTAATGACGAAGTAGTTTCATAATCGTATGTGTTTGTTTTGGTAAAGTTTCAGGTCCTCGCCGTTGTCTTACTTTTGGATTTTGTGATTAGACATAAGCAAAAATGTTTTAACTTCACATATTCAAACATACGCAACCACGTTGCCTATCATTGTAAATGAATTGTAAAAAGAAATGTAAATGGGTGTAAATTCTGTTAATAAGGGCTTTTTCACTAACCGGCTGGTGGTGGGTTCCGGCATTGCCATAGTGATGCTTGCCGTTTTTTTTATCGCCTCGTCTTTCACAAAACCTTCCGACCACGACTTACGGGCGAAGCAAGCGAACCTCATTATCCGTCAGATTGGTCATCGGTTGCTGCTGCAGGCGGGTGACTCAACCTCACGTGTATTGCCGGTTACCGAGAGTAAAGAAGGCACGTTCCTGCTCACATTCGAAAATGAATTCGTTTTTAACCACGACTCGCTCATGATGCTGACGCAGAGCTCGTTCCCCAAAACACAGTTCCCGTCCGGTTACACCGTTACCGTACATGAATGCACGAACGCCGGCATCGTCTATGGTTTTCAGATAAATCATACCGCACCAGACATCCTGGCCTGCAGAGGCAGAAGTCAGCCCCCAGGCTGCTACACCATCGAAATTGCCTTTCCCGATTTATATGAGAGCGTAGAACAGAAGAAAGCTGACATCGACCAGCTGACTGAAGAGCTCAAATCATCTAAAGTTGATCCCCAGGAGGCCAATCCAAAACGTGAAGAACTCAAATCATTTAAAGTTGATTCTCAGGAAGCCAATCCAAAACTTGAGGAAGTCGAAACGACAACCTTAGCCTATCCATTCATCAGCCTGGTTTCTAGCGGCATGCTGGTGTTGTTGAGTGATGCCTTGTTGATTGGGCGTTTTGGAAAAAGTTTAGTACCGGTGCCAGTGCGGAATCAAGACCACGCTATATTAAAAGAGTCCGCTCCGGAAGTGTCTGCCCTGGGAAAATTTTTATTTGATGCTAAGGATCAGCGTTTGTTATTGGGGAGTGAGGTGATTAGTCTCACAGGCAAAGAATACTTGATTCTCGAATTGCTCAACAAAAATTTCGGTGAACTGATTCCCCGCGAAACGTTGATGCAGAAAGTCTGGATCAACGAAGGGGTCATCACCGGTCGCAGTCTGGACATGTTTGTATCGAAACTTCGAAAGAAATTAAGCAGTGATCCTGAGCTGAGAATTACGAATGTTCATGGGAAGGGGTATAAGCTGGAAATACCTGGAATACAGATTTTATAAGATCGCAGAGGGATCAAAGTAAATCTAACACCTTCATCAGGCCTAGTTTCACGTCATCCATTTCCCTGGCTGACAAATTTCCCAATTGTCTTATAACTCGTTTCATGGGGATGGACTTAACCTGAAAGCAATCCACCACACTTTCCTTTGATTGGCACTCACTAATTCACAATTCCACAGCAATCAGTTCAGTCCCCAGTTTTTTAAATGCAGTTTCTATTTTCTTTAACTGTTCAGGACGTGGCTTCTTGATTCCAGACGCGTAATGCTGGATTTGCTTTTGGTTTATCCCCGTAATTCTTTCCAGAGCGGCGTTTGTAAATATGCCTTTGTAATAATTTAGAATACTTTCAGCGTCAAATTTATACCGCATCTTATAAGAACCATTTTTTAGCCATGCGGGAACATCTGCATTGTGTTTTAAATACAACGCCATTGACTCCCGCAAACTCTTTAACGCTTCGTTTGGTGTATCTCCAGCACCGTATACACCCTTAAGGTCCTCTAACCAGGCACCGAAATCGTCAGGACCTTTTGACAAAATCGCACGAATTGTTTTCAATTTGTTTTTAATTCTAATTTTTCAAAGGACTTGAACAAGGGGGCTATTCCAACCCCATATCTTTCGCAATCTTTTTTCTCAGCCCCTCGCCTATTTCCTTTGACCCATGATAAGGAACAGGATATCGGCGGCCATCTTTTTCATAGATGTAGTGACTTCCTTCTGCACCGACATACTCCCAGCCGCTTTTGCTGCGCTGAATTCGTCGGTGAAACTGTGAATACTTCATAAAGGTAGTAATTTTACTACTACTTTTGCAAATCTCTAACGGAAAAATATTGTGTTCCCTACACAATCAATCTCAACTCCGACAACTCGCGGCCTATTTCGTGAATTCCTTCCAGGATCCGTTCCGCTTGCCGGGAAGAAGGCCTCTTTCTTCCGGTTGCATACTGAGAAATTAACGTGTAATTCATGCCCAGGCGGCCAGCTAGCGCTTTGACATTAATGACCGGAAATATTTCAAAAATGCTCGTCACATCAACTTCAAACCGGACGTCACCTGGGGAAACGACCTTCTTGATTCCTGCCTCTTCAAAGTACAGGTTTAACGATTCAACCATGTTGGTTACTAATTCCACCACGGTCTTTCCTGTGGTGAAAGCCGAATATTTCGCCGCATAGGCTGAAAATCCAGTCTTTGTCTTTTCCACTTTTACTTTGATCATCGTCATACGCTGTGCCTCCGCTTAACGTCCTTCCTCATAGTTTCTTAAGGCCTGCTTTTTTCAAAATCTTGTTCATCAATCCTTTTCCCATTTCATTGGCTCCGTGATCCGGAAAAGAAATGAAGCCTACCTTTGCCGGGTGCTTCAGGATAATGTGTGACCCACTTTGCCTCTCTGTGTACCATCCGTGCCGTAATAATGCACGAAGTACTTCGTTACATTTTGCCATTACCGGGTAGCCAAAGGTATATAATAATATACCTTCGATCAAGTTTATTGAAAAAATAAAATCTGTCCTGTTCTATTGAAATTCCTGATTCTAATCAATCCATAAAAGTCGGTCCTTCTTCCATCAAAAATCAAATGTTGGACTACCGGAAAACCTTACAATCGAATTAGCAGGGATTTCTCATATTTATCAATAAATTATACGTCTTATGGCATCCACTCCCCTCCCCCGCGTAGCCTACTTCTGTATGGAATATGCCTTGCAAAGCGATTTCAAAATGTATGCCGGCGGACTCGGAATCCTGGCCGGGGATTACCTGAAAGGAGCGAATGACCACCGGTTTCCGATCGTGGGCATTGGCATAAAATGGAAGCA
>DATHFS010000218.1:0-2649 GCA_035317975.1 Cyclobacteriaceae bacterium
TTCTGCATGATTGAAATTAGTTCCGGAGAGCAGGGCAAAGACGCCCGCGGTGTTCACATATATGGAAACCTCACTGCCCTGAGCGCTGGAAGTCAATAGGTCCAGGTCACCATCATTATCGAAATCAGCCCAGCGAAAATCAATAAACGAAGTTCCTTCGAAAGGGAGGCCTGTACTTTTTACAAACGAATCGCCTCCCTGGTTAAGGTACAGAAAAGTGTAATACCCTCCATCCGACGCGTATCCGGAAGTAAATAAATCCAATCGGCCATCCTCATTGACATCTGCCCACGATGATTTTCCGTGAATTGGGGTAATAGTTGTAGCAACTTCCTCGAAGGTACGGTCTCCTTTGTTGCGAAAGATCTTCGTGAGGGGCTTGTTGGGGTTATTGTCAGTATGGTTATCGCCTGACATCAGGATGTCGGGATCGCCATCGTTATCAAAATCCCCCCACATGCCGGTACCGTGAAATACGCCCGGTAAAAGAGCGGAGGATAGTGGCGAAAAGGAACCGTCTCCGTTGTTGGAATAGATGACGGATTGGGAAACTGAATTGGCATTGTACCCCGTCATGAGGATATCCACATCCCCATCCAGATCAAAATCGCTGCAATCTACCGAACCAAAAAATAAGGGCAACAGGTTGGCTGTGGAAGAGGCCGTAAAAATTCCGGTACCATCGTTGATAAATGTATTCCCCATCGGTACCGGATTTGTATCATCGGATGTGTTTCCAGTCAGGACCAGATCCACAAATCCATCGTGATTAAAATCAGCCATAGCGATGGCGGGATGCGAAAGTCCGGGTAAATTATGGTCAACGCTTTCCGAAAATACGCCGCCAGTGTTCTTGAATAGTTTCGTGGATAAATTTCCACATATGATCAAATCATAATCCAGGTCATGGTCTACATCGAGCCAAACCATTTGACCTTCGAAGGTACCTTGCAATGGCCCGATGCTTACTTCTGAAAAAGTCTGTCCAAAACAGTCCCTTGACCCGGAAACAAGCATTCCGGCCAGAACAATCCCGATGCAAAAAGTCTTCATTTTCTTAGGGTTGATTTTGTTTTTGAGATTCCACGACAGCCATTTTGAATACTGTCTTCCATGTGAACCTACAATTGCCCAAAAACGAGACCAGCATTGAGTCTTGAGACCTTTGTCTTTTGTCTTGAGCTGGGGCTCTACCGGGCCCCTAAGAGAAACTCCCAGGACCCGGGATTCAAAACTAAGGCGGCTGTGTAAAAACTGATATCCGCAATTTTCAAACCCCGAAGGGGTGGCATATATCAGCACAGGTGAAGCCCTGTGTTAAAAACGAACGTGAAATCAGGAGCCCCGAAGGGGTGAAATACGGACTTCCTCGAGAGGTTCATTTCGCCCCTTCAGGGCTTAATGACATCGATATAACTTCGCGAAGGGCTTCACCCTTCGCTATTGCTTATCGCCCGTTCAGGGCTCACGCGACCGGGAAGCATAACTCACTACTCGATTTACGTGAAAAGAGTTTTTACACAGCCTCTTAGGACTCATGGCTCAAGAGGCATCGAAAACGATTGCAACTCTCCCGTTTTCTCCACTTGACGAATAATCGAAACACTTTGCTCAAAAATTTCAAGCCCGATGTGACCAATTGATAACTTTTCACTCAAAATGTGCAGTTACCCGATTTTATGGACTTACTTTTGGAAACACCTTTGGTTGGCCGAATGAAAACACCACCTTTTGCCTTCGATGAGCATGAAGTGCTTCATGAGTTGAAACACTATTTGCCGGCCCAATCTCCGCTGAAGGACTTTATTCATCATAATACACTCCATGCCTTTCAGAAGAAAAAATTCCATAAGGCGATCCGCACCGCCTCGGAAATGTTTGGTTATAAAGTGTCGCTTTCGTTAACCGAATTCAGATCATTTTATGCTACCAAACGCATACGGGAAGATATCCTTGAACAGATCATCACGGAAAGGCAGGGTGCCGGTGGACTTAAAACATGGAAAGAAAAAGTTCTTACGGGGGAATTTGAAACACCGTTGCCGCGAATCGGAACACTCCGATCCATTTGGAAGAGAAAATACCAAATGGACCTTGATTCCCTGGTGCACCCGATTCTCTTCCGGGTCATCTGCAGTTTTCTGGACCAGGGCATCGCCATCTGGAATTTTCCTGTCAGAGATAAGACTTTTCTTTCTTCCATCCGGGAAATAGAACGAAACAGCGCCGCCAGTTTATTCAGAGGAAACCGCGCCAGGGACCTCCTGCTGAGAAGCCGGTGTGAGATCGCCGATTTACTGAAAATTCTGGTGGGGGATGAAACACTTTACAAACAGTATCTCTTTGATCAGCAGCTCGCCCATCAGGGATGGTCCGGGATCGTATCGGCCATTGAAAATGAGCCGCAAACGCTGCTGCAACAAAAGAAGCTGTCGACCCATGACCTGATCGTCTTTGAACTCTTGCTTGAAATCGATGCGCTGGACTATCATTTCGGTAGCGAATGGTCGCCGCTTGTTACGCGAATGAAGAGCAAACCGGTCGATCTTTTCTCCGATATACCGGAGACGGAATTGAATGAAGTGCTCACCATCTGGCAGGAAGCGTTTGAATGGACCTACTATGATGAAGTTCTCGCGGGCATCGGGA
>DATHFS010000219.1:0-9072 GCA_035317975.1 Cyclobacteriaceae bacterium
GATCCGGTTCTCCTTTATAAATGTCTTCCACAAGGAGAACGCTTCTTCATCGACAGGCAAACCGTCGCCGGGATCGCCGCCAAAGACCGTAACATACAACCGGTCTTTCGGAAGTTGATAGACCTCGGTGAGGAGTTCCCAGGCCCAGGCAATCGCTTCCTTTTTGAAATAGTCCCCTATCGACCAGTTGCCGAGCATTTCGAACATCGTATGGTGATAGGTATCGAACCCAACATCCTCGAGGTCGTTATGTTTCCCGCTTACACGAAGGCATTTTTGAGTGTCCGCGATCCTGCGGTTGCCAGGGACGGCGTTGCCCAGAAAGTAATCTTTGAACTGCACCATGCCCGAGTTAGTGAAGAGCAGGGAAGGGTCATTTTTGAGCACCAATGGGGCGGAAGGAACGATCTGGTGGCCCTTATTCTTAAAAAAATCGAGGAATTTGTGTCTGATTGTGCCGGAATCCATTACTTCAGTTCAATTTTCGTATGTTTGCACCCTTTCAGCACTAGGCTCAGTGGGATTTTTTTTTATATTTAGGCCCGTAAAAAGCCTCTATGACCCACAAAATTAACCGGTGAACCGTCATAAAGAAAGGAAAGCGTGATTTTCGAAGGGTGTGCAATGGGTATTAGGTGATAAGCGAACTGTTTAAGAAACATGCCCGAATCGAAATACATTTACAATCCCAAGACCCTGCGGTTCGAGCGCTCCCGGATTTCCATTTTGCAAATTGTCATGACGTTGTTTGGGCTCCTTTCATTTGGCGCCTTTTTCTTTATTGGATTAGTCGTACTGCAGAATTACGTAATTGAAACTCCTGTTGAGAAATACTTCCGCGCAGAAAACAGGGCGCTGAAAGACTATAAAGTACAACTCGTGCTGGAATCCCTTTCAGCAGAAAACCAGATGTCGCAGTTAGAGCAGAAAGATAAATCGCTCTATGAAAAAATATTTGAAACCAAAAAGTCAGAAGGGAAGACGGCACAGGGCACACAAGCCGATAAAGCAATTTTGTTGGCCGATGCTTCCGCCTTTCACGAGCTTACTGATGCGCTCCTATCCAAATCGAAAGACCTGTATATCGCCGCCACCGGCCGCAGCAATCATTTTGGAGAAACTGCCATGGAGCACAAAAAAGACAAAAGCAGGATGGTCTCTGTCCCTTCGTTCCCTCCTATTGCCGACTTCGATGCAACCAAGCTGGTTTCAGGTTATGGCATGAGGATCAACCCTTTTCACAAGGGCAAGTACCATCATGACGGCGTAGACCTGGCAGCACCACGCGGTTCTGAAGTACTCGCCGCAGGCCCCGGTACGATCATCGCCATCGTCTATAGCGATTTGCAGGCAGGCTTTGGCAACTACGTGGACATTGACCACGGCAGTGGCTATGTTACACACTATGCCAACCTGGGAGACATTACGGCACGGTATGGCCAACGAATAGCCAAAGGCCAGCCGATTGGTCGCATAGGGATCAGTGGCGGATCGGTAGCGCCTCACGTTCACTATGAAGTATTGAAGGATGGGAAGAACCTGGATCCGTTGAAGTTCCTGATGCACGGGCTGAGCGCCGATCAATACAATTTTATCCTGGAGGCCGGTCAAAAACAAAATCAATCACTGGATTGAAAACGGAATTTTCATATAACCCGGAAACCTGCCGCTACGAGCCGGTGCTCGTCACAGGCAAAGTCTTTTTCAAAAAGGCAATTGGCTTTCTGTCCGCTTCCTTCCTGATCGGTGTGTGCGGCCTTATCTATTATAATAGCAAGTATCCCCTTTGGGATGAGATTCAACTGAAAAGCGAAAATCAGGCTTTAAAAACGGAATGGGATATTCTCGACGACAACCTGAAGAAAATTTCAACTGAACTGGCGACCCTGGAGAAGAATGACGATAATAATTATCGCTCTATCCTGGACCTGGGTCCGTTGCCTGCATCGATGCGTGAAGCCGGCGTAGGGGGTCGGGAAAAAGCCTATGCTACTATCCGTTATTCGCTGATCAAGACGTCATTGGAGATGGCAGACAAGCTCAAGAACAGGCTGGACATTGAAGATCAGTCGTTGGATGCCTTGAACAAGGAGCTGACGGAAAAAGAAAAGAGGTGGGCTTCGCGACCTGCTATCCAGCCCATCAGCAACGTAGACCTGATCCAGCTTTACACGACCTATGGTTTGCGATTGCATCCTATCCTGGGGTATTGGCGTGATCACAAAGGCCTGGACTTCACGGCTCCGGAAGGTGCGCCCATCTATGCCACGGGGGACGGCATCGTAGAGTTCGCCAATGGCGCTACGACGTATGGAAATGTAGTGTTCATTAACCACGGCTATGATTTTCAAACCCGTTATGCCCACATGACCCGGTATATTGTTTCTCTGGGAGAGCGCGTCCGGCGAGGTCAGGTAATCGGATACGTCGGAAACACCGGCCTCTCGTTTGGCAATCATTGTCATTATGAAGTGCTTGTCAAAGGCAACCAGGTCAATCCCATTAATTTCTTTCAGCGCGACCTGAGTAACAAGGAGTATGAAAAACTCGTCGAGTTGGGAGGAAAAGCAAAGACGTCCCTTGATTGAGGATCATTGCCACAAAGACACGAAGACACGAATAATTTTTCTTTAGCAAGGGCATGTTTATACTTTAGCCACAAAGCCCGGACGAATAAAATTTTAGAAAAATCGAGCAGCGCAAGAAACCAAAAAAGACTTTGTGCCTTTGTGCCTTAGTGGCAAAGTCAAAAATTGCTTTCTTTGTGTTTCATTCCTGATCATGCAAAGAAAACTCACTCTCCTCCTCGCCTTCCCTCTCACTCTTTGCCTGTTCACCCAATCTTCCAATCCTCCAATCCTCCAATCTTCCAATCCATCAATCCTCCAATCTTCCAATCCATCAATCTTCCAATCTAAAAAAGACACCGTCACAGTCATTGGCGTTGGCGACATCATGATGGGCAGCAATTACCCCGACGACTCCGGTTTGCCGGGCGATGAGGGCCAATTTTTGTTTCACTACGTCGCCGGGGTGCTGAAAGATGCGGATGTCACCATGGGCAACCTGGAGGGTGTATTGCTTGATCAGGGCGGAACCGCGAAGACGTGCCGGAATCCGAAAGTGTGTTATGTTTTCAGAAGCCCGGTGCGCTATGTGCATAATCTTGTCAATGCGGGGTTTGATGTGTTGAGTTTAGCCAATAACCATGCCGGCGACTTTGGACCAATGGGCTCCAGGAGCACCATTGAAACATTGGAAAGCTCCGGCCTTTACCATGCCGGGCAGGTGGCAAAGCCGTACACGACATTTGAAAAGGACGGTATCAAATATGGCTTTATTGCTTTTGCACCCAACGGAGGCTGCGTCAATATCAATGATCTCGATGCCGCCAGGAAAGTGGTGCAGCATCTGGACTCCGTCAGCGACGTGGTCATCGTTTCGTTTCACGGCGGGGCAGAAGGACCGGCCTACCAGCACGTTCCAAGGATAAATGAATTGTTTTATGGGGAAAACCGTGGCAATGTGTATCAGTTCGCCCATTCCGTCATTGACGCCGGCGCCGATATCGTTTTCGGCCACGGGCCACATGTCGTTCGGGGGGTGGAGGTATATAAAGACCGTTTTATTGCCTATAGCCTGGGCAATTTCTCCACCTACGGAGGGATTAATGTATCGGGGATCAATGGCTTTGCTCCTATTATAAAAGTCTTTACAACCAACGAAGGCAGGTTCCTGACGGCCCAAATCACATCCTGTATCCAACATTCTCTATCCCCCGTCGCAATCGATTCAGAGAAACAAGTGAATAAAAAGATACAGGAGCTTACGAAACAAGATTTTCCGGAGGCAAATGTCGTAATCGACGACGAGGGATGGATAAAGAAATCCACAAACTGATGTTGATAGGTTGTCGATTAAAATTTTTAAACCAAGGTTGCGCTAGGTTTAAAGAATTGTTACTTTGCATAGGTTCGCTAACGAAAACTCCCTTTCCGGACCGTTCCCAAGCTTTGCATGGCTTATAAAGAAAAAGAAATTGAGAAGCTTTATTATTCTATCGGAGAGGTATCCGAGATGTTTAGTGTAGCTCCCTCTTTGATCCGATTTTGGGAGTCCGAATTTGAAATTATCCAACCTAAAAAGAACCGCAAAGGCAACCGCCAATTCACCAAAGAGGACATCGACAATGTACGGACCATCTTCCACCTCGTAAAACAAAAAGGCTTTACGCTTCAGGGTGCCAAAGAAATGCTCAAAAACGACACCCAATCGGTCAAAGACAAGATGGAGATGTTGGATTGCCTGCGGCGCGTGCGCCAGTTCCTGGTTGAAGTTCGCGACAAACTCTGAATTATTTCCCGCAGATTACGAGATTGTTTCCCGCAGATCTGTCCGACGAAGCCTTGGCGTAGTCGGATCTCGCAGATTTACGCAGAAGGACTTCGGAAAAAATGTTGCTACCGAAAATAGACCCGCCCAAATTCTTATTCGTTAATTTAGAAGACGTAAAATCAGTAACCGACTTTGAACCCGCAAAGACCGGACATCCTCATGTCTGGAAAACCAGATTATTATCAGCCTGGCGATTAAATGGTTCTGCGAAAATCTGCGTGATCCGACTACGCCAAGGCTTCGTCGGACCACCGATGCATCGGGGCAGGCAGGTCTGCGGGAAATAAACCACTTGATCCGTGGACACTATCTCTCGTTGGGATTGCCCTTTTTGGAACAGCAAAACCGGACATAATTATGTCTGGAAAACCGAACAGGATTTTCTGGCTGGCGATTAAATGATTCTGCGAATATCCGCGTAATCTGCGGGAGATTATCCGCCTAATCATGGATTCCGAAAGGCTCTCCCTCCTCGCCCTTCACCTCGTCCCGGGGATCGGCGATGTTTTGGTAAAACAACTGGTCAGCTATTGCGGATCTGCTGAACGCGTATTCAAGACACCGAAAGGCAAATTGCTTAAGATTCCGGGTATCGGGAACGTAACAGCCGGGGCGATCAAAACCGAAAACACGCTGCACGAAGCCGAAAAGGAATTAAAGAAAGCGGAGAAAGAGGACGTTGACATCCTTTTTTACACGGATAAGAGATTCCCATCCCGGCTGAAAGCAATCGACGATTCTCCCTCCTTATTATATGTCAAGGGGAATACCAATCTCAATCAGCCAAAAATCGTTGCCATTGTGGGTACCCGACAGGCAACGGCCTACGGCAGGGACATGGTAGACCGCATCGTCGAAGGCCTTGTACCGCACCAGGCGCTCATCGTAAGCGGCTTGGCATATGGGATCGATATACATGCCCACAAGCAGGCACTCCAACGCAATTTGTCAACGGTGGGCATCCTGGGCAGCGGAATCGACGTGATCTACCCGGCGGCTCACAAAGACACTGCCCGCAGGATGTTGAATTGCGGCGGGCTCATCACTGAAAATCGTTTTGGCACCCAACCGGATGCCCATAATTTCCCCTCCCGCAATCGGATCATTGCAGGGCTTTGCGATGCATTGATCATTGTCGAGGCGGCAGAAAGAGGCGGTGCCTTGATTACCGCCGAGATCGCCAACACCTATAACAAAGATGTCTTTGCCGTTCCGGGAAACATTGGCCAAACTTATTCAGAGGGGTGCAACAAACTTATTAAAATCAACAAAGCCCATCTCCTGGTATCCACCAACGACCTGGAGTACATCATGAACTGGAGTCTGAGTAAAGATCCAAAAAAGGAAAATACACTCCCGTTGTTTGATCACTCCGTACTGCCGCCCGACGAACAAAAGGTGATCGAACGGCTGAAAGAAAAAAAAGGTCCCGTCATGATCGACGAGTTGAGCTTCCTAAGCGGAATTCCCCTTGGTACACTCTCGTCCGTCCTGCTCAATCTTGAATTCAGTGGACTGGTTGTATCGTTACCGGGGAAGCTGTATAGACTTGTAAACAGGTAATACGTATTATTGGAAAGACGGGTGATCAGTGATCGGTAATCGGTGATCGGTAGGGCGCGCAAGTCTACTAATAGTGTGGCATCGATCTTAAATACCAAAGCCAAATCCACCGATTGCCGATCACTGATTACCGATTACCGTCGAACAGGGAAAATGGTATCGGCGAGAATAATTGCCTTCTCTAACGCCTCACGGTCAATATCCGGTGCCGAATTTTTTGAATCGAGGAAAGCCAGAATTGTTTCCGTTGCCAAATTCCCTACCAATTCGTCCTTTGCCATGGGACATCCTCCATACCCTTTCAGCGCACCATCAAACCGGCGACAGCCGGCCTCGAACGCGGCCTCAATTTTTTCAAGCGCCGTAAGCGGATTCGAATGGAGATGGGCTCCGAATTCGATCTTCGGAAACTGACGGGCAAGCGTGGAAAACAAGTAGCGAATCTGTTCGGGCTGTGACACCCCTATTGTATCGGCCAGGGAAATAATGTCCACACCCAGCGTGGCAAGAACATCGACAAACTTTCCAACCACATCGGTATCGTAGGGATCATTGTAGGGGTTGCCAAACCCCATGCTGATATACGTCACCAGTGTCTTATCTCTTTTGCTGCATATCTCCCGGATTTCATGAACGGTTTCCAGGGCTTCACCGATCGACTTTTTGGTATTCCGTTGCTGGAATGTTTCGGAGATAGAAAGGGGAAAACCCAGGTAGGTGATCTTTTCAAACCGGCTGGCTTCGTCTGCACCGCGGGTGTTCGCGACAATGGCCAGCAGCCGGGATGGGGAGCCCTCCAGTTCCAGTTGCTGAAGGACCTCGGCCGTATCCCGCATTTGCGGAATAGCTTTAGGGGAAACAAAACTTCCAAAATCAACCGTGTCAAACCCGACTTTTAAAAGTTGGTTGATGTACAGGATCTTTTTTTGCGTGGGAATGAATTCTTCCAGCCCTTGCATGGCGTCGCGGGGACATTCGATCAGCTTCATGGCTGCTAATTTACTATTTTCGTGCGGACGAAAAGTCAACCCGGTGAAACATGATCCATATCGAGAAAAACATTAGTCTTCATCCATACAATACATTTGGGATCGACGTCAGGGCCAGGTTCTTTTGCAAAATAGCGACCGTCCCTCAACTTCAGGAGCTCATTGCATCATCGCTATATAAGACAGAGGCAAGGCTCATCCTGGGAGGGGGAAGCAATATCCTTTTCACTAAAGATTTTCAAGGGTTGGTCGTACACATGGAAGTGAAGGGGATCCAAGCGCTGGCGGAAACGGAGGAACGGATCCGGATCAACGTGGGTGCCGGTGAATCATGGCATGATTTCGTCATGCATTGTGTAAATCAGAACTGGGGAGGAATAGAAAATCTGTCGTTGATTCCCGGAACAGCAGGCGCTGCACCGATTCAAAACATAGGAGCCTACGGTGTTGAGATCGCCAATGTGATCGAAACGGTAGAAGGAGTTGACGCTTCTACCGGCTTGGTTCATGTGTTCGAAAAAGACGAATGTCGGTTCGGATATCGTGAAAGTGCCTTCAAAGTAGAGTTAAAAGAAAAAATATTTATATCAAGTGTTACTTTAACCCTGACCAAGAAAAACCACCTTTTCGACATCCACTATGGAGCACTCCGCGACATGCTGCAGCAACAGCATGATGATGCGATCACCGTTAAAAAAATCAGCGATGCAGTGATCCAAATTCGTCAAAGCAAATTACCCGACTACAGGAAGATCGGAAACGCAGGAAGCTTTTTCAAGAATCCCGCTATCTCCCATCAACACCTGCAACAACTCCAAAAAAGCTATCCGTTGGTACCCTCCTATCCATCTGACAGTCAAAACGTTAAAGTCCCTGCGGGATGGCTCATCGAGCAGTGCGGATGGAAAGGAAAACGAGTGAATAACATCGGTGTCCATCCCTTTCAAGCGCTCGTGCTGGTGAACTATGGTGGAGGAACAGGAGAAGAAATTCTCCGGCTCGCAGAACAAATTCAAACATCAGTGAAAGAAAAATTTCAGGTGAACCTGACTCCGGAAGTGAACATCATTTGATACAAATAGCGGTTCGCATCGGGATGATCACTATACAATCACGCACCTGAAATTTTCTGATCATTAAAAAATTTTATGCAAAATATTTTTGCAGAATAAATTTTTATTATATCTTTCGATACGTTTAACTATTACTTAACTAAAAAACATTAAACGCTATGGCAAAGAAACCCGCTAAGAAGGCTAAGAAAAAAGCCTCGAAGAAGAAAAAGTAATTAGGTAACTCCTAAACTTTTTAATGAAGGGAAGTAATCAAGGATTACTTCCCTTCTTCATTTCAGTCCTTCGTGTTGTGTCCGGGTACGTAGCTATTCATACAACATGTTTTTACTTTTTACTGTTGTTTTATGCACAGGTCTTCACCCCTGCGCTGATATATTCCGCCCTCTTCGGGGCTTGGAAAAGATTATCACCAATTTTATTGCATTGGCAGCGGTCATTGGAACTGGCAGCGTTCCGACTACTAATAAAACTAAGCATCACCCAGGGGTGGTGCCGTAGTTAACTCCGCCTTAAAAGGCCGAGTTAATAGATCCACTCGTGCCGCACCAACTAATAATTCAAATTAATTGAGTCCTTAGCCCTACTTGTCATGTTACTCATATTCTGTTAGGGGTATTGATATTGTCCGACCCCTACGGGGTCGTGTTGATGGGGGTGGGGATGGTTGCTACAAATAGTTGACCCCTCTGGGGTCAAGTAAAACGGCAAAAACAATCCCAGAGGGATTGAATATTTGTAGAACCATATTTACAACATTGTCAGGGCGACCCCGTAGGGGTCGAACATTCTCAATACAAAGTGCTACGGTACCCTTTATCAAACATGACAAGTAGGACTAATCTTGAGTAGATACTACTTAAGTCACTGCCCCCAACTCAAGACTCCAGCACGGACTCGCGACCACGCTAATTCACGTTTTGTAACGGTTGCACACAATTTATATTTCAACCCTTGTTTGAGGAACGAATAGTCTCTTACCTTTAGGTAACCAAACACGATATTCCCATGGCAAAAGCTACCACAAAACCCACGGCCGCAAAAGCTAAGGC